>PUOZ01000352.1 GCA_003553165.1 Thioalkalivibrio sp. | reverse complement strand
ATTTCAATCTCGACCAGGTCTTCGCGATGCGACCGGTGGGCGGCGGTCTGTACCAGGCCGAGGTGACGCTGGACGCGCCGGGCCGATGGGATCTCCTGTTCCGGGTCCGCCACGGCGAGCACACGCACGAGCAGCAGGCCAGCACGCGGGTGCGCGAGAGCCGCGGCTAGGCCTGGCGGCCCGCGCTCTAAGGAAGTGCTGATTAAACCGGCATCGGAGTCGGGGGCCGCGGCGGCGCGGGAGGCCGCGGATGCCGGCTGTTTCCATTGCGGGCTGCCGGTGCCGCGCGGGGCGCATTATCCCGTGCAGTTCGAGGGGCGGGCGCGTGAGACCTGCTGCGGCGGCTGCCAGGCGGTCGCGAACGCGATCATCGAGAACGGCCTGGGCGGGTATTACCATCACCGGACCGCGCCCGCGGGCAGCCCCGGCGAACCGCTGATTCCGGACGAGCTGCGCGAGCTCAAGCTCTTCGATCAACCCGAGGTGCAGCGGCAGTTCGTCACCGACGAGACCGACCGCTCCGGCACGCTGCTGCGGGAGGCCTCGCTGATTCTCGAGGGCATCACCTGCGCCGCCTGTGTCTGGTTGAACGAGCGCCACGTGCGCGCGCTGCCCGGCGTCACCGACTTCACGGTGAACTACGCCCCGCACCGGGCTCGGGTGCGCTGGGATCCCGAGCGCCTGGCGCTGTCCGACATCCTGCAGGCGATCCGCGGCATCGGCTACCGCGCGCACCCCTACGATCCCGGTACCCGCGACAAGGCCTTCAAGCGCGAGCGCCACGTCGCGCTGCGTCGCCTGGCGGTCGCCGGACTGGGGATGATGCAGGTGATGATGCTCGCCGTGGCGCTGTGGCTGGGCGCCGGCGACGAGGCCTACGCCAACCTGCTGCAGTTCATGCGCTGGGTCGCCGCGGGGCTCACGACGCCGGTCGTCTTCTATTCGGCGCTGCCGTTCTTCAGGAGTGCCTGGCGCGACCTGGAGCACCGGCGGCTGGGGATGGACGTCCCGGTCAGTATCGCGATCCTCAGCACCTACTTCGCCAGCGTGTATTCGGTGGCGCTCGGAACCGGCGAGCACGTGTATTTCGAGTCGGTGGCGATGTTCGTCTTCTTCCTGCTGACCAGCCGCTACCTGGAGTTGATGGCGCGGCAGCGCTCGAGCCAGGCGATCGACCGCCTGGACCGGCTGATCCCCGCGCTGGCCACGCGTGTCGCGGCCGACGGCAGCGACGAGCAGGTGCCGGTGGCCGAGCTGGCGCCCGGCGACCGGGTCCGCGTCCGCCCCGGAGAGCCCCTGCCCGCCGACGGCCTGGTCGAGGCCGGCGAGTCCACCGTGAACCAGGCACTGCTCACGGGCGAGCCCGAACCCTGCCTGCGCCAGGCCGGCGACGCCGTGACCGGCGGCACCGTAAACGTGGACAGTCCGCTGCTGGTGCGGGTGACCCGGGTCGGGGCGGAGACCACGCTGGCCGCGATCCAGCGCCTGCTGGACCGCGCGCAGACCGACAAGCCCCGGCTGGCGCGGATGGCCGAGAAGGGTACCGGACATTTCACCGCCGCGGTGCTGATCCTCACCGCACTCGTTGGCATGGTCTGGTATCTCTGGATCGCGCCGGACCGAGCCTTCTGGGTCGTGGTCGCGATGCTGGTCGCCACCTGTCCCTGCGCGCTCGCCCTGGCCACGCCGGTGGCGATTACCACGACCACCGGCGTGCTGTCGCGCATCGGTCTGCTGCTGACCCGCGGGCAGGCCGTGGAGGACATGGCCCGAACCCAGGTCGTCTGTTTCGACAAGACCGGGACGCTGACGGTGGGACGGCCGGAATGGGTGGCCACCCGGGTGCTGGCAGCCGGTTACGGGGAACGCGAACTGCTGGAGATGGCGGCCGCGCTCGAACGCCACTCGGAGCACCCGCTGGCCAAGGCCCTGGTGCAGGCCGCGGGCGCGGTTCCGGCACCGCCGCTGGAGCACGTCCGCAATGTGCCCGGGCGGGGCCTGTCGGGGCTGCTGGACGGTGTCGAGATCCGGGTGGGAACCCCGGGATTCGTCGGACTCGAGCAGGTGCCCGATGACGTCCATCCGCCGGTGACGCATGCGCAGGCGACCGCGGTCTGGCTCGCGCGTGCCGGCGAGGTCGTCGGGGTGTTCTGGCTTGCCGATCAGCCGCGCCCGCGGGTGCGCGAGACGGTGGCGGAGCTGCAGGAACTCGGGCTGGAGGTAGTGCTGCTCTCGGGTGATCGTCCCGAGTCGGTCGCCCTCTTCGCGGCGGGCGCCGGCATCAGCGAGGCGCGTGGCGGAATGACGCCCGAGGACAAGGTCGAGTACGTGCGCCGGCGCCAGGCGCGCGGCGAGGTCGTGCTGATGGCCGGCGAGGGCATCAACGATGCACCGGTGCTCGCCGGCGCCGATGTCTCGCTGGCGATGGGCAGCGGCACGCGCATCGCACAGACCCAGGCCGACCTGGTCCTGATGTCGGACCGCCTGGACGCGATTCCGGCTGCAATCCGGCAGTCGCGCGAGACGCTGCGGATCATTCACCAGAACATCATCTGGGCCATCGGCTACAACGGCATCGCGCTCCCCGTGGCGGCGACCGGATTCCTGACGCCCTGGCTGGCCGCGCTCGGCATGTCGCTCAGTTCCCTGATCGTCGTGGGCAATGCCCTGCGGCTGCGGCGCGAGAACGAAGAAATCCTGTCTGGCCAGAAGGGCAAGCCGCCGCTGCCCGCCACCGTGATCCGTCCGGAGCGCAACGGTTAATCCGCGCCGGCGGATCAGGCTGCTACACTTCAGGCATGGAAGTACTCTACCTGCTGATTCCGATTGCGCTTGTCCTCGTGCTGATCATCGGCCTCGCCTTTTTCTGGGCGATCCGGTCCGGGCAGTACGAGGACATGGAGGGTCCGGCGTACCGCATCCTGATGGACGACGACGACCCGATGATCCCCGGCAACGAAGACCGCCCCCAGGAGCGGACGCCGGAGGATGAGGACCGCGGCCGGGACCAAAAGCCCTGAGTCGCCGCAAGGCTCCACTTGCTGATCATCACGAAAGCTGCGTCGGCGGTCAGATTCGTGTTGTGTTTCAAGGGTCCGGCTGAGGCCAGCCCCCGGCCGATGGGTTTTCCGGCCCCGGATCGGCGAGAGGGCTCGCCGCCTGCGGGCTGGGTGCGGGTTGTTCTTGCGTCGGGGCGGGCTTCGGCATACCCTTCGGGCAAAAGTCATTGACGGGATCGTTGGCGATGCGCGACTGGTTTACCTTTGAAAATCTTCCCCTGACGTTGATCGTCATCTTGATCATCGTCTCCTGGCTCAGCTTCTTCTCGGTGATCCTCTTCGCCGATTGACGGAAGCCCGCGCATCGGCTCCGGGCCGGCGAGGGACGGGGGCGCGGAGCGACCCAGCACCTGGCCGAGCAGCAGCCTTGCCCGCTGGGCGATGAACTTCCTCGAAAGCCTTCGTTCCCGCAGCAGCAGTTGCTGCCGCAGTTCGTCGTCCTGGTAGAGGACCTGCGCCGGGGACGGATCGAACGGCCGCTCCAGGCTGATGCGCAGCAGCTGGCCCAGGTTGATGCCGCGGCCATCATCGAGAACGATCATGTGCGGGGCAAGACCGCGGGCCGGGTCCGGGCGCGGGAAGTCGATCACGTCCACCAGCACGTGCGGCTGACCCGTCTGGCGGATCCCGAGATGGATCGGTGTGGCCGCGAGTTCGACCAGGTAGACCGTGCGCCCCACCGCCGCGCGCAGTGTTTCCACCTGGCGCGAGTAGGCCGCGGACGGCCAGAGTTCCCCGGGTCGCTGGCTTTGCTGATCGTCCATCAGCCGTACCGAAGGCGTGCGCCTGCCCGGCTCATGACGCTGACGGCACCGGCGCCCGTGTCCGCCGCCAAGGCGCCCTGGCGATCAGCCGTAGCACCGCATCGACCTCTGCGGGCGTGGTCTCCCGGCCCAGGCTGAAGCGCACCGCGCCCTGGCCCGCCTCCGGGCTTACGCCCATTGCGCGCAGCACCGGCGACAGTTCTACCCGCCCCGAGTGACACGCAGAACCGGTCGACGCCGCAACCCCGTCGAGGCCGGCCAGCACCTCCGCGCCGGTGGCGCCGAGGAAGGACAGGTTCAGCGTGTTCGGCAGCAGCCGCTCCGGGTGCCCATGGAACACCACCTGCTCGCCAAGTTCGGCCGCGAGGGCATCGCGCAGGCGGTCCCGCAGAGCCTTGACCGCCTGCATCGGGGCCAGGTCGCAGGCCAGCGTGGCGGCCTCGCCCAGCGCTGCCGCCAAAAGCGCGCTCTCGGTGCCCGCGCGCCGTCCGCTCTCGTGCGCCGCGCCGTGGATCAATGGCTCCAGCGCGGTGCCCGCCCGTGCGTACAGTGCGCCGACACCCTTGGGTCCGTAGAACTTGTGCCCGGCGAGGGTCAGCAGATCGACGCCGAGATCGTCCACCCGGGTGGGGATCTTGCCGACCGACTGCGCCGCATCGGTGT
>PUOZ01000164.1 GCA_003553165.1 Thioalkalivibrio sp. | reverse complement strand
GCTTCCGGGCGATCCGCGACCAGAAAGGTGGCCGTTCACTGGCCGGATTCGGGTCGGCCAAAGGGTCGAACGAGGAAGCCTACCTGTTCCAAAAGCTCGTTCGCACCGGGTTCGGCACGAACAATGTCGACCACTGCACCCGACTGTGTCACGCCTCGTCGGTCGCCGCATTGATGGAAGGCATCGGCTCGGGTGCGGTTTCCAACCAGGTGGCCGATGTCGAGCATGCGGAAGTCATGTTCGTCATCGGGGCGAATCCGACCTCGAACCACCCCGTTGCCTCCAGCTTCCTGAAGAATGCCGCGGAGCGCGGCGTGAAACTCGTGGTCATGGATCCGCGTCGCACGGCGATCGCGCGCCACGCGATGCATTACCTGCAGTTCAGGCCGGATACCGATGTCGCCCTGCTCAACGCGATGATGTATACCATCATCGAGGAGGGATTGACCGACGAGGGGTTCATCGCCAGCCGTACCGAGGGCTTCGACGAACTGAAGAAGGTCGTCATGGACGGCTACAGTCCCGAAGCCATGACAGACATCTGCGGCATTCCGGCCAGGACGATCCGGGAAGTGGCACGAATCTACGCCACATCGAAATCGATCATCTTCTGGGGCATGGGCGTGTCACAGCACATTCACGGCACCGACAACGCCCGCTGCCTGATTGCCCTGTCGCTGATGACGGGAAACATCGGCAAGCCGGGGGTCGGCCTGCATCCGCTGCGCGGCCAGAACAACGTCCAGGGAGCTTCCGACGCCGGTCTGATTCCGATGGTCTATCCCGACTACGCACCGGTGGGCAACGATGAGGTCCGGAAGTGGTACGAGGCGTTCTGGGGCGTGCAGAATCTCGATCCGGAACCCGGCCTGACCGTGGTCGAGATCATGAACGCGATTCACGATGGGAAGCTCCACGGCATGTACATCATGGGCGAGAATCCGGCGATGTCGGATCCGAATCTCAATCATGCGCGTGAATCGCTAGCGATGCTCGATCACCTGGTCGTGCAGGATCTCTTCCTCACCGAGACCGCTGCGTACGCGGATGTCGTGCTGCCGGCTTCCGGATTTCCGGAAAAAACCGGAACCTTCACCAACACCGATCGCAGGGTGCAACTTGGGCGCAGGGCCCTGGATCTGCCCGGCGATGCACGCCAGGACTGGGAGCTGATCCAGGAGATTGCCCGTCGGATCGGGCTCGACTGGAAATACGGTGATGTTTCCGAGGTATACGAGGAAATGCGTCAGGCGATGCCTTCCATTCGCGGTATCACCTGGGAGCGACTGGAGAAAGCGGATTCGGTGACCTATCCCTGTGCGTCCGCGGACGACCCGGGGCAGGGCGTAGTCTTCCGCGACCAGTTCCCGCGCGACGGAGGACGCGCCCGCTTCGTTCCCGCCCACCTCATCAGCGCTGCGGAGACTCCGGACGAGGAATACCCCTTCGTATTGATCACCGGGCGCCAGCTCGAGCACTGGCACACAGGGTCGATGACGCGCCGGTCCAGGGTCCTGCACGCGATCGAGCCCGTACCCGTGGTGAGCCTGCATCCGCTCGACATGCGTGAACTCGGGGTCGGCCAGGGCGATCCGCTGACCGTTACCTCCCGCCGGGGCGAGGTCACCGCCTATGTGCGCGGTGACGATGGCATGCAGAGGGGCGAGGTCTACCTGCCCTTCGCCTACGTCGAAGCGGCGGCAAACCTGCTGACGAACGAGGCGATCGACCCCTACGGCAAGATCCCCGAGTTCAAGTATTGCGCCGTGCGTGTTGCACCGGGGGGAACGATCCGTCAGGTCGAATTCGCCTGAGCGGGTTTGCTGTCCGCTTATTATTTGATGAACAGCAACTCCCGGTACTTGGGCACGGGCCAGAGTTCATCGGCGACTTCCGTTTCCAACTGGTCGACCTCCACCCGCACGGCATCCATCAGCGGACGGATCTCATAGGCGCAATACTGCATGTGCTCGTTGACCGAGCTGAACTCGTCCCGGGCCATGGCCTTCGACAATCTGTCGACTGCCTTCATCATTGCCTGCACCCCAGTGCTCACCGACCGCACCGTATCGTCGTCGAGGGCAATGCCGAGTTGGGAAAGACCGAGGTTGGTGGCCGTCAGCGCGGACAAGTACTGCATGGCCGCCGGGTAAAACAGCGTCTTGACCATGTCCACGACCAGCTTCGCTTCCACCTGGATGGAGAGGATGTATTGCTCCGAGTACACCTCGAAACGGCTCTGCAGTTCCACCGGGGTGAGGACGCCGGTATCGGCGAACAACGCGATCACCTCGGGATCGCACAGTGCCGGCAGGGCATCGGCGGTGGTGGGAATATTCTTCAGGCCGTTCTCCTCCACCGCCTGCCGATGCCATTCGGCCGAGTAGCCATCGCCGCCGAAGACCACATTGCCGTGGTTTTCGATCAACTCCTTCAGCACACTGATGACGGCCGCCGTCTGGTTCACTGAGTCAGGGAGGGCCTTTTCCAGCTTGTCGGCGATCCAGTTCAGGGAATCGGCGAGCATGGTGTTCATCGCGACCAGCGGCCCCGAGACGGAGGCCGATGAACCCACCGCGCGGAATTCGAAGCGGTTGCCGGTAAAGGCGAATGGCGAGGTCCGGTTGCGGTCGCCGGGATCGCGCTCAAAGCGGAGAATTTGCGACAGCCCCAGATCCATCATGCCACCTTCGGCGGCAGCCTCCAGCTTCCCCGCCTTGATATCCAGGAAGAGCTTTTCCAACTGGTCACCCAGATATACCGAGAGAATGGCCGGGGGCGCTTCATTGGCGCCCAGCCGGTGGTCGTTTGCGGCCGAGGCAATGACGGCTCTGAGCAGCGGTCCGAAACGGTGCACGCCACGAATGACCGCGCCACAAAAGAGCAGAAACTTCAGATTGTCACTCGGCGTACTACCCGGATCCAGCAGGTTGCCCTGGGTCGCGTTGCCAACCGACCAGTTGACGTGTTTACCGGACCCATTCACCCCGGCAAAGGGTTTCTCGTGCAACAGGCAGAGAAACCCGTGGGCGTTGGCGGTGCTCTTGAGCAGGGTCATCATCAGCTGCTGATGGTCCGCAGCGACGTTGGCCGCCTCAAAGTACGGCGCAATCTCGAATTGGCCCGGGGCCACCTCGTTGTGGTGCGTCTTGGCCGGAATCCCCAGGCGGTACAACTTGTCTTCAAAGTCCTGCATGAAGACCTGTACCCGCTCCGGAATGGCGCCAAAATAATGGTCGTCGAATTCCTGGCCCTTGGCCGGCGGCGCACCAAACAGCGTGCGCCCGGCCAGCAGCAGGTCCGGCCGACTATTGGCCAGGCCGGCATCGACGAGGAAATACTCCTGTTCGGCGCCACAGCTGGAATTGAGCGGGGCGATGTCCGTCTCGCCCATGAGTGCCAGCACGCGCTGCGCGGCCTTGTTCATCGCGGCGTTGGACCGCAGCAGGGGGATCTTCTTATCCAGTGTTTCGCCGGTCCACGACATGAAGACGCTGGGAATCATCAAGGTGGCACCGTTAGCGGTGTGCATGATGTAGGCCGGGCTGGTGGGATCCCAGGCCGTGTAGCCGCGGGCGGCATTGGTCATCCGCAAGCTGCCGTTGGGAAACGAGGAGCCATCCGGTTCGCCCTTGATCAGCAGGCTACCGGTAAACTCGGTCATCGCCCCGCCATCGGCATTGGTAAGGATGAATCCGTCATGCTTCTCGGCGGTGATATTGGTCATCGGGTAGAAGATGTGCGAGAAGAATTTGGCACCCTTTGCCATCGCCCATTCCTTCATCGCCGCCGCGACCACATCGGCCGTTGCGGGGTCCAGGGGGCTACCGGTCTGTACGGTATTCTTCATGGCCTTGAACGCGCTCTTGGAGAGCGAATCCTCCATCGTGGCCAGGTTGAACACGTCGCTTGCCCAGATCTTGCTGAGTGGCAGCGGTAAGTCGACCGACATGGGTTTGCGGCTGGTGATGGCATGGATTGCTGCGGCCCGGGTGGCATTTGCGGTCATGGGGTACCTTCCTGTTGGCGGAATCCCGTCCCCGGGTCCGAAAAATGGCGGTGGACAGCGATAAAGCAAGTTACAGTCCAATGACGGCGCAGCACCCCATGTATTTTCGGTGGTGCGTGCGAATGGCTGCCGGTGAAGAAGGAGGCTGCGTCCTTAAGTGTTTGCCCTCAAGGCATTTCTTGGGTCGCACGCCGGGCGCTCCAACAGCAACCATTCCTTGGCGCCAGACGTACTTCAGCGCAGCAGTACAGCCAAACCGCAAGATACGCCACGGTTCAGTCACCACGCGCGCACCGTTACAGTGCGCTGCCCGGTTCCAAATGGATGCGTTCGTCGGTGCGAAGACCGTAGACGGGGGTGGCCACGCCATTGGCCTGAACCGGATATTTCGGGGGGCAGTTACCAATCGGACAACAGGAGACACTGCCCTCAGCCTTATCACGGCACTTTGGGAGCAAAAAACAGGCGTCCAAGCCCTT
>PUOZ01000127.1 GCA_003553165.1 Thioalkalivibrio sp. | reverse complement strand
TGTAGGCGGACGCGCGCAACTGGATTGCCATGTCGATATAGTGGTCGTGGCAGAAGCCGCTCAGGAAGATCAGCCGCAGCCCTGCATCTTTCTCTCGGATCCGGCCAGCCACGTCGAACACGGACGGTCCCGGCATATCGATGTCGAGCAGCAAGACCCTCGGATGCCACTCCAGCCAGGCCTCCAGGACCTCGCGGGCGTTGCCGACACTCGCGAGGACCCGCAGGTCGGGCTCGGCCTGCAGTCGCTGGGCCAGCATCTCCCTCAGCAGGGCATGATCGTCGGCCACCACGAGTGTAATGGGTCCGCTCATGGCTGGATGGGCCCAGCCGTTTGACGGTCCGCGAGAAGACGGGCGACCAGGCGCACCAACTCCGCCATCGGAAAGGGCTTACGCAGCAACAATGCCGTCCCGTCGAGACGATCCTCCAGGTCGGGTTCCACGTTGCCCGTCACCATGATCGCCGGGGTCCGGTCGCCTCGCGCGCGCATCTCGCGCAGGCAATCCAGACCGTTCCGCCCCGGAAGATCGCTGTCGATGATCATCAGTGCCGCTCCCCCCAGGCCGCTGCGACAGCGTTCCAGCAGAGCGGACCCGCTATCCATCGCCTCCACGTCGTAGTTGGCAGAGGACAACGTGGTCGTAATGATCTCGCGGACATAGACGTCGTCCTCGGCCAGAAGGATGAGCTGCCCCGAACCTGCCGTGGGATGCGCCGCCGCCGACGAGGAACCGGACGGCAACGCCGGGCCCACGCGGGGCAGATGGACCGAAAAGGTGGATCCCGCCCCCGGCAGCGACTGCACCTCAACCCTGCCATCGTGCTCGGCGAGAATCCTGTGCACCATCGCCAACCCCAGGCCGGTGCCCACGCCGGGTGCCTTGGTGGTGAAGAAGGGCTCGAACAGCCGGTCCTGGATCTCGGGCGCAATACCCTGCCCCGTATCCGTCACCCTGATGCAGGCCGCCGCATCGGGAGTACCCGGTGCACCCTCGCCGTGCAGGGCAATCTCGAGCCGTCCACCTTCGGGCATCGCATCGCGGGCGTTGACGACTAGGTTCAACATCAACGTCTGCAACTGCACAGGGTCGGCCAGAACCCACATCTCCGAGTCGACCGGAACCTCCAGCTGAAGGTCAATGGCCGCAGGCAGGATGTGCCGCAAGGTGCCAGAAAGCTGATCGAGCCAAGGTCCCAAAAGCACGGGCTGCTTGCGGGGAACGGACCGCTGACCGAGGGCCAGCAGCGACCGGGTCAAACCCCGGGCCTGGCCGGTGACCTGCTCCAGCCGCTGCAGCGGGGCCACTCCCGCGTGCTCGGAGGGCAGCGTGGCCTTGGCAAGCCCCGCATAGCCCTCGATGGCCATCAGCAGGTTATTGAAATCATGCGCGACCCCACCCGCCACCTCGCCCAGCAACTCGACCTTCTGCGCCTGTTGCAGCTCGGCTTCCGCCTGCCTGCGTTCAGTCACCTGGCACAGCAGTGCCCTTCGCCAGCGTTGCAGACGACGGATCAGTTCCGCCCAAACGGCCAGGGAGACGATGAAGATCAGCAAGCCCGCGCCGAGTGAACCGATCTCTGCCCTGCGCTCCGCACGCAGGCGATCGCGTACCCGTTCCCGGTGGAAGACTACATAGGCGTCGGCGGTCTGCTTCAACGTACCCGCCATGAGACGGTACTCATCCCCGGTCAATAGTGCTTGAGCTTCTTGCTGATCATGCGATCCCTTTGCCAGGGCCTGATCCTCCAGTTCGCGCAGTCTCCGGTAAGCCGCCTCACCCGATGCAAGCGAGGGAGCACCGGGATCTCCGAGCGGAGTGAAGAAGGCCATTGCGATCTCGTCCAGTTCGTTGCGGAGCTCAGGGTAATGCGACAGGCAGTCCGTATCCCCGGTGACCGCCTGGCGAGCGCACGCGCTTGCCTGGTGGTGGGTCTCGACGAAATCGTCATGTAGCCGCTCGCCGGCGAGGTAGACCTCCTGAATCATCTGCCCGGTGCTGAACGACTGGTAGAGGTGCCAGCCAATGACCTGCAGCATCGCAAGGGTCAGCATGACGGCCAGCAGAAACCACCAACGCGGCAGCGTCACGCCGTATTCCCGGAACTGCTGAGTGGACCCGTTTGCCATGGACCTCGAGGCCCTCCGAGCGGGCCGGAACCATTGGACGATATTGGGAGCACGGGCGGCGCGGCCAGTCTCTCCTCTGAGGTTAGCACAGCAGGGAGATGCCAGAGACAACGCGAGAATCAGCAGTGCGCAGGAAGGTAGGAGCCATCCCCGACCCCGCGGGTAGCAGCGCCCGAATGCGCCACGGGAACGCAATCCGCCGGGATGACCCCGGAGGCTCCTGGAGATCAAGTCTCGGCGGATGCCGCCCAGTCCTCGATTCTCAGGCCGCCGATGCGGCTAAACTCGCGGGTATTGTGGGTTACGAGAGTGGCGTCTTCCGCCAGTGCGTGGCACGCGATCCATAGATCGTTGGCGCCGATCGGGGTACCGCTGTCTTTGAGACGCGTGGCCTGCTCTGCATAGTGACGGCAGATGCCCGGTCCGGCCGGGTAACGCACAGGCACCTGCCGCGCGAGGGCTTCAAGCCGGCGAACGACCTCGGCTTTGCGCGTGCTTCGCTCGGCCCCTTTGAGCAATTCGGCCCAAGTGACGAAGGACATGCACAGTTCATCGGCATCGGGTAACTCATCGATGCGCTGTCCAATGCCGGGCGGCCGATTCTTGATCAAGTAGATCAGGATGTTGGTGTCAAGCAGGTAGATCACAGAACTTCACGCTCCTGCATCGGCAAGGAAGCACGCTGTTCGGCCTCCAGCGCGGCAACGAAGGCGTCATCGACCTCGCTGAGCGCCTGTAACGTCTGCATCAGTGCCGTGCCGCGCTGCGCGGGTAGTGGATGAATCACGAGATCGCCGTCTTCTTTGCGGGATATGCTCACACGATCGGTGTCCAGCCGGAACTCGGCAGGAATGCGAACCGCCTGACTGTTGCCGTTGTTGAAGACGCGGGTGGTTCCGTCTGGGTGTGTACTTGCCTGTGTGTATTTTAGCTTGTGTTGCCGGGACTCGCAGGCCGCGAAGTGCCGGCGCCTTCCGGGCAGACCCGTCACGGCGTGGATGCCTATCCCCCGGCGCAGGCGCGTTCGCCTCCCCGGCGGCTCCGCGTGACCCCCCGGCACCTTTTTGTACCGATCGAGCCAGCGTAACGCGGTCTTGTGTCGTTTTACTGCTGTGTGGAGAGCGCCGCATGGGCCCGCACCCGGTCCTCGGCCGCCGCCCGCTGGCTGCGGTTGAGACGGCGTCCGATCTCCTCGACACGCTCGCCGTTCTTTGCCAGGCTATGCCAGAGGTACGCCTCTTCGAGGCTCTGCGGCACCCCGCGGCCCGCGAGATAGAGATCGCCCAGCCGTGCCTGCGCTAGCGGCTCGCCCTGGTTCGCCGCCGCCCTGTACCACTGCGCAGCGACTGCCGGATCAGCACGAACCCCCTGTCCGAACTCATGGATCTGCCCGAGGTAGAACTGAGCACCCGGGACGCCCTTCTCGGCCGCATGGGTCATCCACTTCAGCGCCTCGCCCGGATTTCGGTCGATGCCCTGACCGGATGCGTAGCGACTGCCGACCAGATACTGCGCATCCGCATGACCCAGTTCCGCAGCGCGCAGGTAATGCTGCATGCTGTTCTCGGCACTGGCCTCCACGCCGACCCCGGCCGCGTACATGTACCCGAGATAATAATGCGCCCCCGCGTGGCCGCGGTCCGCCGCGCGCATGAACCACTGGGCCGCCTTGGGGTGATCCTGCACGGTGCCCCGCGCGACGAAGTTCGCGACCCCCACGTCGTACTTGGCCTCCGGATCACCGTTGGCCGCGGTCCCCTCACGAATCTCGTACCAGATGCGCAGGAGTTCCTGCTGCCGCTCCGCCCCGGTCAGGGCCTGTCCCAGCGCAGGCGCCACGAACCCACTGGCGAGGAAGAGAAATGCAATCAACAAAGCCGAAATATTCCTGCGCATGCCTTAACCCTCTTGGAGATTGCCTCGAGATGGCGTTCTCAATTGACTGACTCGCAGGCAAAGCATAGTGACGTCGGAGCCGAACCGCAAAGGCACTCGGCAAAAACCCGCGGGCCCGTCCAGGCCTCGTCCGGAACACGCGTAGACGGTTCCGGTCATTCGGCCATCCTCACAGCCGAAGGGAGAAGACCCAGGCATCTTCCCGCTCCTGCTCGCCGGGGTAGTACCTTGGTCGCGTACCGGCATGCGCGAAACCCTCGGAGCGGTACAGATGCAGCGCCGCGAGATTGGAAGGCCTGGCCTCCAGAAAGAGCACCTCGACCGTCAGCGAGCGGGCACGTTCCACGATCTGTCGCAGCAGGAAACGCCCCAGGCCCTGGCCCTGGCGGCCGGCCTCGACGGTGAGGTTCAACAGGTGCGCCTCCCCGGCGCCCACCGACAGCACCGCATGCCCGACCACGGTGCCCT
>PUOZ01000179.1 GCA_003553165.1 Thioalkalivibrio sp. | reverse complement strand
CGCTGGCGCAAACGCGCCGCCGAGATGCCCCGCTCGAGGCCCAGCGCCGCCAGAAAATACGGATCGGAGCGCGCACCCTCGGCGGCTTCGAAGTCGCTCTTGCCCAGTGTCAACAGCCCGAGGTAGGTGGTCAGCACCTCGGCATGGCTGGCACCCCGGTAGGCTCCGAGTTCGGCCGCCGCCGCTTCCAGTTGGGCCACTCGGATCGCCTCGCCCAGCAGCGCGAGGCCGGCGTTGGCGGTGAAAATCCGGCGTGGAGACTGTTCCAGGCGCAGCGGTTTGAGGCGCATCGGCATTCACCCAACTGGTGCAGGACGGAGGCGCCATTATCGCATCCAGATCATTGTTTATGAATCACTATTCGGAAAAATACCGATGGCTCGCCACGGATTCAGGGAGTATGGTCCTGGTAAGAATTTTCTGCTGTAGCCGTGCGGGGTGTGGGGTTGATGCAATGGCAACCGGGGCACGCAGCAATCGGTGATCAAAAGACTCGGAATTTTCGATGAAAAACGCGCTATTAGAGAGGCTGGATGCGGCCGAACTCTCTGTCCAGGCCGCCGTAGTGCATGTTTTCGTTGAATCCATTGACGGCCAGCACGTCCTGCATCCATGCGGAGGCGTTTGACCCTTTGAAATTGCACTTGGTCGGGACGAGGCGATTGAGCCAGGGTGCCAGGCCGGGTGGGGCATTCAGCTTCCACTTTTTGCTCGAGCGCGGAAGACCGTGCGCAATCAGCCATGTGCGGTCGAAACAGCGGCCTGACTCGATATCATCCCGGCCAATGATCTCGCTGGTGCTCATCGGCAGCTTGTAATAGCTGCCAGAGAGGTAGCAACCCCGCTGGGCACGGGCGGCATGGACGCTCAGGAAGTCGGCTCGGGGAATGCAGTCGCCATCGCTGAACACCAGGTAGTCGTGGCGGGCATGCAGGATGGCCTTGTTGAGAATGCGGCATTTCTGAAAGCCACGGTCCTCCTGCCAAACGTGCTGAATTTCCAGATCCAGCTCGTTGCGCATTCGGTCGATGAGCTCCGCCGTCTCGGGCTTGGATCCGTCGTCCGCAATCACCAGCTCGAAGTCTCTGTAACGCTGTGCGGCGTACCCCCAAAGGACCTTCTCCAGCCATGCTGCCGCATTGTAGGTGGTAAGGATGACCGAAATGTTCATCGCGCGGACCTTCGGGTGGAAATCCAGTCGCGGTTTCGTGCCAGGTGCGCTTGGATTATCGGGAGACGCCCTCGGAAACTGTGCCGAGGCGGCTAATGATATACCAGCCTTCCCGATGGCGCGCCGCCCAACGCCATGATTGACCGTGTCTGGTGTTGCTCTCAGAATGCCGGGGTAAGCCAGATGCGTCACAATCGCTCAGCGCCGAACCTCGGTGGATTCCGGGTCTGCAACATGACCAAGAGATTTGTCATCACCGGCTGTGGTCGTTCCGGCACGACTTTCAGTGCGGAACTCCTGACCCGCCTGGGATGCCCCTGCGTGCATGAGCAGTATTTCGGAGTGAAAAAGCCGCCGCGGATCGTGGAGCAGCTCGCGGGTCTGGGACTGCTGACGATGCGTTGGAAGATGCCGCCTTACGGAGAAGCGGCTTGGCAGGCAGCGGCGCTTCTGCCACTGCTCCCGAGGGATCTGGTGGTCTTTCATCAGGTTCGCCACCCCTTGGATTACATCCGTTCGCGGCACAAGAAAGGCTGGATTCATGGGCGCACGCGGCATCGCCGGTTGCGGCACCTTCCCAGGCTCGGGCAGAAGGATTTCGCCCGCTTACCCTTGGCGGAGCAGGTCGATCTCGTTGCCCGCTTCTGGGTGGACTGGAACGAACTGCTTGAAGCGAGGGTGGGTGAGCGGACCTACTTTCGGTATCGCGTGGAAGACATGGACGTCGAGCTGGTGCGTCGTATGCTGGACATGATCGAGTTCCCGTGTGAGCGGTCCCTGATCGAGCAAACCCTCCGCATCCTTCCGACCAACGTGAATACGCGTGGAGAGAAACGCGAGGACATTACGCTGGACCTTATTGCGCCGGCAACCCGAGAACGTGTGCTGGCGCTGGCACAGCGCTACGGCTACGCCCTCGACGGAATCGACGGCCGGGACGAGGCGCGTGCTTAGAAGCCTGTCGTATGGGTGGAGGTTGTGGTTCTGGCGAGTCGCCGCCAGCGGGCTGCTCCCGCCGTGGCTGGTGTTGCGGGACCTGCCAGCGGAGCCCGGGCGTGCGGCGCGCCGAGGCGCGCTCAGTATCGAGATCGTCAGCCATTGCTGGAATTACAGTCATCTCCTGGTCTACCAACTCAGCTCACTGATTCTGGCGCCCCCCGCGCGTGCGCACGTGATGATGACGGTGTTCTACGCCCGCGAGGATGCCGCGACACAGGCCCTGCTGGATTTCGTTGGCGGTCACGAGGTGTCGGGCGTACGTTGGAATTGGCAAGCGCTTCCGCGTGAGCAGCTTTTCCGACGCAGCATCGGACGCAATCAGGCCGCTTTGCGGACGCGCGCGGATTGGATCTGGTTCACCGATTGTGACTTGGTGTTCGATCGAGGTTGTCTGGACGGCCTGGTCGAGTCTCTGCAGGGCCGGCGCGATGCGCTGGTCTATCCGCGCACCGAGCGGGTCACGACCTTGCTTGCAGGCGACGACCCCATGCTGCGGGCCGAGTCGGTATGGACGTTGCGGGCGATCGATCCAACGCGCTTTCAGGAGCGCGCCAACTCGCGCGCGACCGGTCCGCTGCAAATCACTCACGGGGATGTGGCGCGGGCGGTGGGTTATTGCCGCGACCTCGCACTATTCCAGGAGCCGGTGCAGCGGTTCGCCAAGTGTCACGAGGATCGGGTATTCCGCTGGTTGTTGCGGACCCAAGGTGTCCCGATCGATGTGTCGGGTGTCTACCGCATCCGCCACGCGGAGAAGGGCCGTTACCGGGGCGGTTTGGAGGCGCGCGTGCGTGGTGGCTTGCGTCAGGCGCGCGAGCCGGTCGCGAGCGGTTGACGCGGTACTCTTCAGGACCACTTGCTGTGCAAGGCGCGCCAGGCGGCACGCAGACGCAATTCCAGCGTGTTCAGCGCCTTGAGTACGCGGGAGCCCTCGATGGGGTAAAAGATCCAGGGCCGCTCGATCGTTGGGTCTTCCGTTCGTAACCGATCTTCGGCAATCGGCAGGACTTTCGGGTCGCGTTGGCGAAGGGCAACGATTTCAGCGTCGGACATGAGCCGATAAGGATAGAAGCCGCATCGGCGAACCTTTTCGGCGTACGCCAGGGCCCAGGTCTTCGCCTTCCCGCGATAGGCCGGCACGCTGGGCAGGTAAAAAACGAACGGGTCGCGCAGAAGTCCCAAACGGGAGAAGTGCCGCCGGGCCTGAGCCTCGTTCTGCTTTTCGGTCGGCGCGAAGGTCCAGCCGGCCGCCCGGAGGCGGCCCGGGTGCAGAATCGACACGGCAGAGAAAAAGATGCCGGCGCTTTGCCGGTTGTTCGAACGGAAGTACACGCCCATGTCCGGGTCATAGGTCGTGATGCGCTCATCGCGGTCGCGGTGAGAGGCCCGCATCAGTGCCGGCTGCAGAAAAGCGGCATTCGGATCTGCGGCAAAAAAACGCTCAAACGCAGCCAGGTCTTTTTCGTCGAGCCGACGGACCACTTGCATGTCGTCCTGTATGAAGCAGGCCAGTTGGTCGGCCGGCAGGCTCTCGAGGGCGCGCTGCATGTTGGCGTACAGTCCACCGCACTTGTGGGCGAAATCATCCGGTCCCTCCGGTATGCATACCTCATGACTTGCGCGCAGTTCATCCAGAATCCGGACCGTTTCGCCGTCATTGCTGTGATCATCGAAGATCACGATGCGCGAATCCGGGCTGCAAGCCTCGACCGTCGCGACGCAATGCTTGAGGAATCGGCCCCGGTTATAGGAAAAAACGCAAAAGGTGGGCGGAAGGGATGACAAGGGGGGCTCCAATGACCTGCGCATTCTGAGTCCAAGCATAGTGGAGCACCTGCCGTGACAAAACCCGCCAGGCCGGTTCGGCGGTCGGAGCGTTTCCCCCAAGCCCATACCGATAGCCGATATGGGCGCGGTTCCCACCGGGATGGCCTGGGACGTGGCGCCGTCAGCCGCCGAGGGCGCCACCGGCATGGACCTTTGGCAGGGTGACCCTTAGACTGCACGGCTTGGTCAATAACCGGTTCCAGCCATGCTAGACATCCGCATTCTGCGGCAGGATCTCGTTGCGGCCGCCGCCGCGCTCGCGCGCCGGGGGTTCACCTTCGACAAGGCGCGTTTCCTCGACCTGGAGGCGCGGCGCAAGTCCCTGCAGGTGCGCACGCAGGAGCTGCAGAACGAACGGAACACGCGTTCCAAGTCCATCGGTCAGGCCAAGGCGCGGGGCGAGGATATCGAGCCGTTGAAGGCGGCGGTGGGTGAACTCGGCGAAGAACTGAAGCAATGCGAGCAGGATCTCCAGCAGGTTCAGGGTGAGCTGGAGGATCTGCTGCTGCAGGT
>PUOZ01000201.1 GCA_003553165.1 Thioalkalivibrio sp. | reverse complement strand
CCTGCTTCACATGGTCGGCCTCGCCGACGGAGACACCACCGGTGCTGAGCACGATGTCCCCGTTGCGCGTCGATTCTTCGAGAATCTGCCGCAGCCGTTTCGGATCGTCCGGGACGATGCCAAGGTCCAGGGTGTCGACCGGATGACCGTCCAGAAGACCTCTCAGGCTGAAGCGGTTGCTGTCGTAGATCTGTCCGCTGCGGGGCATGTCTCCCAACGGACACAACTCGTCGCCGGTGGAAAAGAGGACCACGCGTGGACGACGAAAGACGGGGGTTTCGGCGATACCCAGCGACGCGATCAGACCGAGATCGGCGGCCTTGATGCGGCGACCCCGTTCCACGACTACCGATCCGGTCCTCAGGTCCTCGCCACGGCGGCGGATGTTCTGTCCCTGTCGATGTCCCGGGTTCAGGTACACCAGGCCATCCCGCTCCGAGGCCTGCTCCTGGATCACGACGGTATCGGCGCCTTCGGGAACCGGGGCACCGGTCATGATCCGCACGCACTCTCCCCTCTGGAGAGTCGGGCCGTAGGGGCTTCCCGCCAACGCGCGTCCGGCCAGACGCAACACCGACCCTTCGGTTTCCGACACGTCCTGCAGTCGCAACGCATAGCCATCCATGGCCGAATTGTCCCCGGGCGGTACATCCAGCGGCGCGATGATGTCTTCCGCGAGGACGCGTCCGTGAGCGGCTGTCAGCGGCACGCGCTCCCATTCGGAGACGCATGCGCACTGGGCGAGGATGCGCGACAGCGCGGTTGCCTCGTGGAGCAGGCCGGGTTCTTCGGCATCGAGACAACTGGGCGCGATTTCTATGTTTTCGGGCATGGCACGACCTGGTCTAGGGATGCTTCCTGTGGGTGGCGCGATGGGCGTGCAGACGCCCGCATGCGGGACGCATCACTGTCCGTGTGCGCATGATCAAGTGGGATCCTTGATCACGCGCTGCTCGAGCTCCGCGCGCTCCTCGGGCGTGTTCACGTTGGCGAAGGCCTCGGGATGATCGGAGAGGTCGGTTGCGACCATCCGGTGCTGCGCATACCAGGTGTCGATCTTGCGGCCGCCCTGCTCCACGAAGGCGTGCAGATGCGGGAGCAGCGAGCAGCTGAGCAGCGCGATCACCGGCTGCAGACGTTGGCCGTCATGCGCCACGGCAATCTCGGCGGATTCCGCGGCAACGGACTGATACAGGCGGTCCACGAGGTCATGGGGCAGCAACGGGCTGTCGCAGGGCACCACTGCGAGCCAGGGCTGCTCCACGGCCATCATGGCCGTAAGCATCCCGGCGAGTGGTCCGGAGTAGTCGCCAACCACGTCCGGGATTACCCGGTATCCGTAGCGCCCATAGCGCTCTGCGTTGCGGTTGGCATTGATCAGGACGTCATCGACCTGTGGCCGGATCCGCTCCAGCACATGCTCCACCATCGGACGGCCGGCGAGGGAGATCAGGCCCTTGTCCTCCCCCCCCATCCGGCGGGCACGGCCCCCCGCAAGGATCAAGCCCGCGACCGCGTCACGCCTCCTGCCAGCCTGTTGCAAGTCCATCCACGCCTCCAGTCGCCGTCGCCGCGAGCCTCCTGATCCGGCTGTGTCAGGGCAGCTCGGGCAGCAAGCCGCACTTTAACCCTGCGGGCAGCCTCGATCCATTTCCGTCAAAACATCCGGGCCCGCGCATTGGCCATCCCCCCGCAGGAGGCGCGCCCTCTCGCCGACCTGGCGTCGGAACGCCCATCGGCCAGGGGCTGGTCTCCTATGTCCGCAGCTTTGGTGGCAATCAGGTATGCCTAAGGCCTTTGCGCTGGATTTTTGAACGCGCATGGTCCATAAGATCAACTTGTCTCTGTCCGAAATAGGACATTTTGACGCGGCTTAATCGTAAAACGTAGGTCAAAATGATACGGTCCCGAGGGCTTTGGACGACCATGCACCTGCTGCCAGGAGGCACCGATGTACTTACCCCTGGAACCATCACACGGCGAGGAATGCGCAGATGAGCGGTAATCTGCGGGCAGGGCAGGCGCTGCCTCAGGGCGTGCAAGCGCAGTCAGCCGGCCCGGCGCTGGGTTCCATCCTGATCGTGAATCCAGACAATGCCCTGGCCCAGAACCTCGAGCGCAGATTCAGTCGCCGCTTCGCCCTGGTCGAACTCGCGAGTTCCATCGAGCAGGCCGAACGACTGCGCCAGCGGTGTGAATTCGATCTGTTGATTGCCGATACGCACCTGCCCGATGGCTCCGGCATGGCATGGGTCGAGTCGCTGCGCGCGCAGGGTGTCGGGGCCGAGGTCATCCTGATGGCTGCGGATGCCGACGTGGCAACGGCCATTGCGGCGGTACGAGCCGGTGCTGCGGATTTTCTTCTCAAACCGCTAGACCTCGGGCAGCTGGATGCGATCGTCGACCGCTGCTTCGCGCGTCGGATTGGCGCGCGCACCGATGTCCCGACCGCGCGGTCGGCGAGCATGGATCCGGCGCATGATGCAGTGGTCGCGTATTGCGAGATGGTGAAACCCGTCTGTGCCGTGATCAGGCGCGTCGGGCCGACCCCCGCGACCGTGCTGGTGCTGGGCGAATCGGGTACCGGCAAGGAGGTCGCGGCGCGCGCGCTGCATGCCTTCAGCGGCCGGAGCGGGAGCTTCGTACCGATCAACTGCGGCGCGATCTCGCCCGAGCTGCTGGAGAGCGAACTCTTCGGACATGCCAAGGGGTCCTTCACGGGGGCGCACCAGGCGCGCGAGGGCCTGTTCACCTATGCCAACGGGGGTACCCTGTTTCTGGACGAGATCGCGGAGATGCCGCTGAGCATGCAAAGCAAGCTCCTGCGGGTCCTCGATGATCAGAAGATCCGGCCCGTGGGCAGCAACCGCGAGCTGCCGGTCGATGTGCGGATCGTCGCGGCGACGCATCGGGATCTGGCGGAGGCGGTGCGGGCCGGAGGGTTTCGGGAAGACCTGTTCTACCGGATCAACGTGCTGACCATTCGCATGCCGGGACTGCGCGAACGGCAGGAGGATATCCCGACCCTGGCGAACTACTTCATCAGAAACCTTGCCGACGAGTTGTCACTCCCGCCGATCCCGCTGAGCGAGGGGGATGTCCGCGCGCTCCGGGCCTATCCCTGGCCCGGCAATGTGCGCGAGTTCCGCAACGTGATCGAGCGGGCGGTGCTGCTCGGTCAGTCACCGGCCAGTTGTCTGCAGGACCTCGGCCATGAGGGCGCGCCGGCGAGCGAATCCACTGGGGCGGCCGCCGCGGTTCCCGGTGCGCCGCTGACGCTCGCCAGCCTGGAAAAGCAGCACATCCTGGCGGTGCTCGATGCCTGCGGCGGCAACAAGTCCGAGGCGGCGCGCAAGCTGGAGGTCTCCCGCAAGACGCTGGACCGAAAGCTGCAGCAATGGGGCCAAGCCCGCGACCGGGACTGAAGGCCTGCGACGCGGCCTCTGCGCCGGGAACCGGGCTCAGGAGTCCTGAATATCGACACCGAAGATCTTGAAGTGGTCGTGGTCGATCTCCGTGGGTGCCGTCCAGCGCCGGAAATCCTCGCTGAACTCCCGACCGTCGAAGCTGCGGCTCACCGCGATCACGCTGCCGACGGGGTGTTCGCAAAGACCCTGGGCAAAGGCCACCTCCTCGCGGGCTGCCGGCAGCGCGGCGACCACGTCCGGTGCGCCGAAGGCCTCGACCAGATGTTCCGCGAGCGCATGCGTCACCTGCTCCAGCTCCGCTCGGTCGATTTCCGCCACCGTGACCAGGGTCGTCCAGCCGAAACTGCCGATTCCCAGGAAGCCGTTGGCGAAGGCCTGCCGGCGGGGACCGGAAAGGCCCTCCAGTGGCTCATCCCAGAAATGGAAACTGCCCGGTACCGCCCATTCCCCGGCCGTGGCCACCGGATCGTAGATCCGCGCGTCGGAGCCGTCGAGCTGCAGAACCCGCAGCAACTTGTCACTACTCATGAGCACCATCTTGCATCGGTTTTCCTGCGGTGATCGTACCACTCCAGCAGGGGCGGGCGTTGCTCGAAAGCACAGCGCAGCTCTACGCCTCTCGCTGCAACCTATTGGAGTGCGGCGGCTCGCCGCCGCTTTGGGGCATGCAAATCGCTCCGGGAACCCGAAAGCGGGAGCAAGCTGGCGCACTCCAGAGGACGCGCGTGGGCCTTCCGGCCGTTCCTACAGAAGCACCAGAAGCCAGATCACCCCGGCATGGATAAAAGACAGCAGTACGGCAGCCGACGCCATGTCCTTGGCTCGGGCCGAAAGCTTGTGCAACTCGCCACCGAAACGGTCGATCGCTGCCTCGATCCCCGAATTCAGCAGTTCCACGATCAGGATCAGGAAGAGGCTCCCAATCAGCAGCGCTCGCTCCAGGCCGACATCGGTCAGCAGGAATGCGGCGGGACCCAGGACCATGCACAGCAGGAGCTCCTGCCGGAAGGCCTCCTCGTGCTTGAAGGTCGAGCGGAGCCCGTTCCAGGAATAGCCGAAGGCCTTGATGACCCGGGTCAGTCCGCGGTGATTGCTGTATGCCATG
>PUOZ01000366.1 GCA_003553165.1 Thioalkalivibrio sp. | reverse complement strand
GATGGACCCGGCGTCCGCTCATGCGCTTGATGATCTCCTCGTCCTCCACGTCGACCTCGACCACGTAGTCCAGGTTCACGCCCTGTTCCTTCAGGGCCTCGGCCTGGGGAATGGTGCGGGGAAAGCCGTCGAACAGGAAGCCGTTCGCGCAGTCGGGCTGCTGCAGTCGCTCCTTGATCAGGCCGAGGATGATGTCGTCGGAAACCAGGCCGCCGGCGTCCATCACCTTCTTGGCCTCGACCCCGAGCGGGGTGCCGGCCTTCACCGCGGCGCGCAGCATGTCGCCGGTGGAGATCTGCGGGATGTCGTACTTCTCGGTGATGTACTGGGCCTGTGTGCCCTTGCCAGCGCCGGGGGCGCCCAACAGAATCAGTCGCATGTGCTCTCTCCTTTTGGGGGGTGCGAGTTATGGTATGTTGCGGGCCGGGCGGCCCTTGCACTTCGGGGCGGTACAGTACAGGGTCTGCCGCGGCAGGCACAAGACTCAGGGCGAATGAGGGCGGTCGCGGGGCCGGCTTCCGCCGTATCCAGGAAGATTGAGATCAATGGCAACCGGTCCACGCGAAATCACAACTCCCTTCCGTCCGATACCCCTGGACATCCCGGAGGGAATGAAGCCCAACGAGTTCTTCAACAGCACGGAAAACCTCGCCGACCTGGTGCACAACAACGGCCTTCTGGTGAATCCGGAGAACCTGCTGCTCTATCGCAAGGCCCTGGGTCACAGTAACGAGTTCGACTGCTCGATCATCTACAACACGTCCAAGGTGATCCTGGACCCGCTGGGGCGCCCGGTGCGGCGTACGCAGGTGCCGGACCGGGTGCTGCATGTCTGGAACCGCATGAACGGCATCATCATCGAGTACATGATGGAACGTTACCCGGACCCGGCCGAGGCGCTGATCCTGGCCGGGGAGGCCAGCCTGGACGCGACCTGGCCGCTGACCGCTCCGGGTGTGCCGAGCATCCGCATGCTGCACAACCACTTCATGGTCTTTCCCGTGGCGGATCTGCGTGCCGCGCCGCTCGCCGATCCCGGGAATCCCAACCTGACCGACGGGGGGCAGCACAGCCTGTTCCAGGCGTACATGCGGGATGTCTACCGCGAGTTCTTCACCCGCGCCCTGGAGCTCCGGATGCTGCGTCCGGTGGCCGACGGCGATGCCCGGCTGGACCTGACGGGCTACCCGCAGGGCCTGCCCAGCTGGGAGGTCCTGGGCGGCGTGGATGCGCTGAAGGACATCCGCTTCTGGCGCGAGTACGACGAGGTGCTCAAGGGCTTCCTGGACTTCTACCGCAGCTTCTTCACCCAGGTGTCGACGCGCAACGCGTCGATGCCGGATGGGGTCCATTTTCCGCGCCACGTGGAAGAGGTGCTGCTGTTCGACAACGATTTCCTGAAGACGGCCAGGAAGGTCCGCGACCGCTGCATGACCGATGCCAAGTACGCCCACGCGATCCGCTGGCAGCCGGCGTTCAAGCAGCTGATCTACCGCAACGACGAAGGCCGCCTGATCGTCACCATCAGCCAGAATTCGATCGGCAATGCGATCACCGAGCTGCTTGGCGTGGTGGTGAACCGTGTGCCCGACGCCGCGGCCTACGGGCAACGCGAGCCGGCCCTGATCGAACAGCTCCTGGAGGTGCGCCGCCGCCTGATCGAAGCCGACCTCGGCGATGGCATCGCCACCGACTACTGGTCGGCGGAGTGATCCGGCCCCACGTCCCCTTCCCCCAGGCGATGTTTGTAGGAGCGGCCTCTGGCCGCGATGCGGTTCCGGGTTGCGGCATCGCGGCCGCAACCCGCTCCCACGAGCTGCTGTGCCGTAGGAGCGGCCTCTGGCCGCGATGGGAAGTCGGCTTGGGCTATCGCGTCAGGAAGCCGCTCCCACGCGCTGATGTGCCGTAGGAGCGGCCTCTGGCCGCGATGCGGTTCCGGGTTGCGGCATCGCGGCCGGAACCCGCTCCCGGCCGTGATGGAGAACCTCTCAGGACACCGACTGGTAGTACAGGTTCTGCGGGTGGTTCGCCTGCGCAAAGAAGAACCAGCGCTCGGCCAGCAGGCCCAGGTACTGGATGACGAAGGCGGCGATCAGGACGTTGGTCGGGTCCACCGTCATGGCCATGGCCAGGGCGAGCAGCAGCGTCGGGATCGCGAACGCGCTGATCAGGAAGATCCACTTCATCGCCCGCAGGAACCCGGGTGAGCGGTGGTGGAAGAACTCGCGCGTATTGAACGAGCCGCCCATGAAGCCCTGGGACTTCTGCTGGATCGCCGGGTGCTTCACTCCGATCGCCGTCTGCAGCGTCGACTTGGGCTGGATGCGCGCGTTGCGAACCAGCGAGGCGATGCGGCTGGCCAGGCCGAGCAGCGTCAGGATGATCGCCCAGCCGGCCAGGAAGGGCACCAGCCCGGTGTCGGCCCACGCGGCCAGGGCCGTGGCGAGGGTGAAGCCGGAGGCGGCCCCGAGCAGCGTGTAATTCACCACCGTCAGCGGCGAATGCCATTCCTGCAGGAACTTCACCGCTGCGTAGATCATTGCCGTGCTGACGAACAGGGCGAAGGCGAGCAGGGTGCCCAGAATGCCGAGCAGCACCGTCAGCAGCACGAAATTGTCGCCGGGAAGCACACCCAGCGGCGGGTTGAACTGCAGCCAGTGCGCCAGGCCGTAAAGGAACACGACACCCATGAAGGCGGGCAGCACGATGACCTCGCGGGATAGCCAGGACGTGCGCCACTTGGTCGCGGTGCGCCAGGCCCGTTCCGGCCGGCCCAGGTGGAAGAACGAGGCAAACAGGCCGAGGCCCAGCAGAACCAGCGAGAGCAGGCTGCCGATGGCGAAGAAATCGGAGCCCGGCGCAGGCACGAGGCCGAGTTCGCCATAGGCCTCCACCGAGAACAGGGCGAGGAACAGGCCCTGTCCGGCGCCGATCAGGGTGGTCAGGAAGAGTACGGAAAAGGCAGGATGCATGATGGGTTCGTCCGTGGTTACCAGCTGGTGACGTCGTCGAGCGAGGGCTCGTCCCGGTCGGGCTTGGGCAGCTGACTGTCGATCTTGAGCGGGTTGTCGGCGCGTTCCAGTTCGTCCTCGCGGACGGTGATTCGGGTCTTGCGCCGCGGCAGGTAGTGGTTCGCCGGCTTGGTGCCCCACTCGGGCATCAGCTGGTAGCCGCCATTCTCGCGGATGGCCTGCGAGACCACCGAGTTCGGGTCGTGGATGTCGCCGTAGAGCCGGGCATTGGTGGGACAGGCGCGCACGCAGGCGGGCTTGCGGTCCCATTCCGGCAGGTTCTGGTCGTAGATGCGGTCCACGCACAAGGTGCACTTGGTCATCACCCGGCGCTGCGCATCGACCTCGCGCACCCCGTAGGGGCAGGCCCAGGAGCAGTACTTGCAGCCGATGCACTTGTCGTAGTCGACCAGCACGATCCCGTCTTCCTTGCGCTTGTACGAGGCTCCGGTGGGGCACACGGGCACGCAGGGCGGCTCCTCGCAGTGCAGGCAGGACTTCGGGAAGTGCACCGTCTCCGTATTCGGGAACTCGCCGACTTCGAAGGTCTGCACCCGGTTGAAGAAGGTGCCCGTGGGATCCGCGCCGTAGGGGTTCATGTCGACCAGCGGGCCGGCATCCCCGGAAGTGTTCCACTCCTTGCAGCTGGTGACGCAGGCCTGGCAGCCCACGCAGACATTCAGGTCGATGACCAGGGCGAGCTGGGTCATTTCTTGCCTCCTTTGGCAGCGAAGAAGTTCCAGATCCGCGGCCGCTTTGCTTGCCCGGGATACGGCTTCATGGTGTCGAACTGGGGCGAGGTCACCTCGGGTTCGTCGGCGCCGGCCTTGTAGATGCGCACCCGCACGTCGTACCAGGCCGCCTGACCGGTTACCGGGTCGGAGTTCGAGATGGGGCCCTGTGCTCCTCCGGGCAGTTCCTCGGAGATCAGGTGGTTCAGCAGGAAGCCCTTGCGGGACTCGTTGGCCTGCGGGGTCAGATTCCATGCGCCGGCCGCCTTGCCGATCGCGTTCCAGGTCCAGACGGTGCCGGGCTCAACGGCCTCCGAGTACTTGGCCATGCAGCGGACCTTGCCCCATTGGCTCTCGACCCAGATCCAGTCTTCGTCGTCGATTCCGGCGGCCTTCGCGGTGCGCGGGCTCACGAACAGCAGGTTGTGGGCATGGATCTGCCGCAGCCAGGCGTTCTGCGAATCCCAGGAGTGATACATCGCCATTGGCCGCTGGGTGACCGCCGCGAGCGGGTAGGTGTGCTTGTCGGTGGCCTGGCATTCGAGAGGATCGTAGTAGAACGGCAGCGGGTCGAAGTACGTCTCGACGCGTTGCGCCAGGTGCGCGGGCGGGCGGCGCGACCCTCCCTTGCCCTGCGCCGCGGCGCGGAACTTCATCAGCACCTCGGAGTAGAGGTGGATCAGGATCGGCTCCGCGTAGCGGGTGATGCGGTTGCGCTGCGACCACTCGAGGTAGCCCTTGTTCCAGTTGCGCATGTACTGGTAACTCTTGGGCAGCTCGTAGTGGAAGACGCAGT
>PUOZ01000191.1 GCA_003553165.1 Thioalkalivibrio sp. | reverse complement strand
GCATCGCCGAGATCGCGCTTCCGGCACTGCAGCCCGGCAGTTCGATCATGCCCGGCAAGGTGAACCCGGTGATCCCCGAGGCGGTGATGATGGCCTGTGTGCAGGTGACCGGCCTGGACGCAGCGAACAGCCTGGCCACGCAGTCGGGCAGTTTTCAGCTGAACGTGATGCTGCCCCTGATCGCGGACAATCTGCTGACGCAGATCCAGTTGCTCAGCAGCGCCATGCGACACCTCGCGGACAAGGCCATCGCAGGCTTCACCGTGAACCGCGGGCACATCGAGCAGGCCCTGAGCCGCAACCCGATCCTGGTGACCGCGCTGAATGCCGAAATCGGCTACGAGGCCGGAGCCCGGATCGCCAAGATGGCCTATGCGTCGGGGCGTCCGATCCTGGACGTAGCCGCCGAGGAAACGGGGATCGAACGGCAGCGCCTGGCGGAAATGCTGGATCCCGCGCGCCTCACCGGGCCGCGCTGAAGATCTTGCGTCCGTCCCCACGCTCCCGGTTAAGGGAGAGATGGGGCGGTCCGCCAATCTGGTCGGTCAGGCGGCGAGCTGGCGGAGCACGTAGTGCAGGATCCCGCCGTGGCGGAAGTAGTCGATTTCCTGCGGGGTGTCGATGCGGACGCGGGCCTGGAATTCGAGTTCCGAGCCGTCCTCGCGGGTGGCGCGCACGTTCACCTGGCTGGCCCGGCCTTCGTCCAGGCCCTCGATCGCGTAGACCTCGCGGCCGGTCAGACCCAGCGATGCCGCATTCTCGCCCGGCAGGAACTGCAGCGGCAGCACGCCCATCCCGATCAGGTTGGAACGGTGGATGCGCTCGTAGCTTTCGACGATCACGGCCTTGACGCCCAGCAGCAGCGTGCCCTTGGCCGCCCAGTCGCGCGAGGAGCCCGTGCCGTATTCCTGGCCGGCAATGACCACGAGCGGGGTTCCCTCTTCCTTGTAGCGCATCGCCGCATCGTAGATGGACATGGCCTCGCCGTCGGGCAGGTGCAGTGTCACGCCGCCCTCGGTGCCCGGCGCGAGCAGGTTGCGCAGGCGTACGTTGGCGAAGGTGCCGCGCATCATCACCTCGTGGTTGCCGCGGCGCGAGCCATAGGAATTGAAGTCGGCGGGCTTCACGCCCTTGCTGGCCAGGTAGCGGCCGGCAGGACTGTCGGGGCGAATGGCGCCGGCCGGGGAGATGTGGTCGGTCGTCACCGAGTCGCCGAGCAGGGCCAGCACGCGCGCGCCCTTGATTTCGGTCAGCGGCGCCGGCTTCATGGTCATGCCGTCGAAATAGGGCGGATTGCGCACGTAGGTCGAGTCTTCCTGCCAGTCGAAGCGATCGCCCTCAGGCGAGGTCAGGCGCATCCAGCGGTCCTCGCCACGGTAGACGTCTTCATAGCTGCTCTTGAAGCTCTTGGCGGTGACGCTGCTGGTGACGACGGCCTGGATCTCGGCATTGCTGGGCCAGATGTCCTTGAGGTAGACGGGCTTGCCCATGCCGTCCTCGCCGATCGGATCGCTCAGCAGGTCCTTGGTCATGCTGCCCGCGAGCGCGTAGGCAACGACGAGCGGCGGCGAGGCGAGGAAGTTCATGCGCACCTCGGAGTGGATGCGCCCCTCGAAGTTGCGGTTGCCGGAGAGCACGGAGCTGACGATCAGGTCGTCCTTCAGCACCGCCTGGCTGATCGGATCCGGCAACGGACCGGAGTTGCCGATGCAGGTGGTGCAGCCGTAGCCGACCACGTGGAAGCCCATGGACTCCAGATCGGTCAGCAGACCGGACTGCTCGAGGTACTCGGTGACCACCTTGGAGCCGGGAGCCAGCGAGGTCTTCACCCAGGGTTTGACCTTCAGGCCGCGTTCGCGCGCCTTGCGCGCGACCAGGCCTGCGGCCAGCATTACCGAGGGGTTGGAGGTGTTGGTGCAGGAGGTGATCGCGGCGATCACGATATCGCCATGGTCCAGGGAAAACTCCTCGCCGTCCATCCGGACCCGGGTCCGCCGCGGCATTTCCTGCGCCTGGTGTTCGACGCCCACGGCGGTGTGCCCGCCTTCGGCCTCGAAGCGTTCGGCCTCGGCCGGCTCGGAGAGGGAGCTGGCGCGCTCCTTCAGCAGGGTATCGATCATGCCGCTGACGCGGACACCGGCCTCGCTGAGGCGGAGCCGGTCCTGCGGACGACGCGGTCCGGCCAGGCTGGGCTCCACGCTGGAGAGATCGAGTTCGAGGACGTCGGTATAGCGCGCGTCGGGCGCGTCGTCCTGGCGCCACAGGCCCTGTGCGCGGGCGTAGGCCTCGACCAGGTCGATCTGGGCTTCGTCGCGGCCGGTCAGGCGGAGGTATTCCAGGGTTTCGCCGTCGATGGGGAAGATGCCGCAGGTGGCACCGTATTCCGGCGCCATGTTGGCGATGGTCGCACGGTCCGCCAGTGGCAGATCCGCCAGACCGGAACCGAAGAACTCGACAAACTTCCCGACCACGCCGTGCTTGCGCAGGATCTCGACGATCACCAGCACCAGGTCCGTGGCCGTGGCGCCCTCGGACAGCTTTCCGGTCAGCCGGAAACCGACGACTTGCGGGATCAGCATGGAAATCGGCTGGCCGAGCATCGCGGCCTCGGCCTCGATGCCGCCCACGCCCCAGCCGAGCACGCCGAGGCCGTTGATCATCGTGGTGTGGGAGTCGGTGCCGACGAGCGTGTCGGGATACGCCAGGCAGCGTCCGTCGGGGCCTTCCTCCATGAACACGGTACGGGCAAGAAACTCGAGATTCACCTGGTGCACGATGCCGGTATCCGGCGGCACGACCTTGAAGGTGGCGAAGGCCTGCTGGCCCCACTTCAGGAAGCTGTAGCGTTCGCGGTTGCGCGAGTACTCGAGCTCGGCATTCAGGTTCACGGCATTGACGTTGCCATAGGAATCGACCTGCACCGAGTGGTCGATCACCAGTTCGGCGGGTTGCAGGGGATTGATCTTCCCCGGATCACCACCCAGGGCCACCATCGCGTCGCGCATCGCGGCGAGGTCGACGACCGCGGGGACGCCGGTGAAGTCCTGCAGCAGCACGCGCGCGGGACGGAACGCGATCTCCTGTGTCGGTTCGGCCTGCGGGTCCCAGTCGAGCAGGGCCTCGATGTCGCCGGCGCGGACGGTGCGGCCGTCCTCGAAGCGCAGCAGGTTCTCCAGCAGGATCTTGAGCGAGTAGGGGAGACTCGCCGCGCGGGGATCGTCGGTGATCGGCACGATGCCGCACTCGCGGCCGCCTGCCTTCACGGTCTGGGTGTACTTGTCAGAGGGTGCGGTCATGGGTTCGGCTCCAGGGTTCAGGTGTTGAGTCGATGCAGCAGATCGCGGGCCTCCTGGATCAGGCGGTTGCGTCCGAGGAGCAGCTTCCAGCGAGAGCCGCCGGCCTGGCGCCAGAGTACCGCGGCACGAATGCCGGCGAGCAGTGCCGCGCGGATGCGTGCGGCCACGTTGGCATTGGAAAGGTGGGTCTGTTCACCCTGCACGATGATGCGAGGCCCGAGCTTGGAGATCGACTCCTGGTAGACGTCGGCCAGGCGGGCGATGACGCTCTCGTGGGTCATGTTGAAGTATTCGACCTGACGCCCGGCTGCCTTCAGCCCGTCACCCAGGGCCTCGAGCATGTCGGGACGCGCCTGCAGCTTGCGTTCGAGGAAGATCAGGCCGATCGCGTACCGGGTGATCTCCATGTCCGGGGGCTTGCCGCCGGACTTGAGCTGCACCTCGATCCGTTCCAGACCCGTGCGCAGGTTGGCCTCGCCGCGGTAGATGTCCTGGGGCGCCTCCACGTCGAACGCGAACAGACTGCCGATGAGGATCTCGAACTCGTGTTCGTCGCAGTGCCCCCGCCAGGCGAGATCCTTCACAAGGGATGCGGCCTGGAAGATCGCGGCCAGGGCCAGGGCTCGGTTGTAGTCGGTGCGCTCCAAGAGTGGCGATTCTCGCGGCTGGGCCAGGGTATCGGGAGGTTACTATACCGGAAGAACGGCCCCGGGCCCCGTATCCCCGGCAGCGATGACGGCTCCGCCGAGGCACTCCCGGTCGCGGTAAAAGACGATGGACTGCCCCGGGGTGACGGCCCGTTGCGGCGTGGCGAAGCGCACCGTGAGGGCGCCCGGGCCGGATGCCGCGATGTGGACCGGCTGCAGGGTCTGACGATGACGGATGCGCGCCTGCAGGGATTCTCCGGCTGCAGGCGGCTGCCGGATCCAGTGCGGTGCCTCGGTCACCAGGCTGCCGCTGAGCAGCAGCGGATGGTCGCTCTGCTGCGCGGCGATCAGCCGGTTGCGGTCCGTGTCCTTGGCGACCACGTACCAGGGCGACTCGCCGGCCCCTTCGACGCCGCCGATGCCGAGGCCCTGGCGCTGGCCCAGGGTATAGAACATCAACCCCCGATGCCGGCCGATGACACGTCCTTCGGGGGTGCAGATGTCACCTTCGGGCGCGTGCAGGTAGCGCGCGAGGAAATCCCGGAAACGCCGTTCGCCGATGAAGCAGATGCCGGTGCTGTCCTTGCGCGCGTGATTGGGCAGCCCCATTTCGAGGGCCAGGCGGCGGACCTCCGT
>PUOZ01000311.1 GCA_003553165.1 Thioalkalivibrio sp. | reverse complement strand
GGCGCCGACCTGGCCATGGTGGCGAGCTTCCACGGCGCCCTGAACACCGACAACCCCGCGCAGCCGGATACCGTGAAGGCCGACATCCTGGTCTTCAACGGGGCAGAGGATCCGATGGTTCCGGCCGAGCAGATCGCCGCCTTCCGCGACGAAATGGCCGCCGCTGGCGTGCTGTACACCTTCGTCGACTTCGCCGGTGCGACCCACAGCTTCACCAACCCCGGCGCCGATGCGATCGCCGAGCAGTTCGGCATGCCCGTGGGCTACGACGAGCGCGCCGACCGCGATTCCTGGAACTGGCTGATCGCCTACCTCAACGACCGGCTGTGATTTTTCACCACGAAGACCGCGAAGACACGAAGAGTTAGGGGGTGGGTGTCTCCCCGATTTCCTCCGAGCCACACCCCAAATACCATTTCCCCCTTCGTGTCCTTCGTGATCTTCGTGGTAAACGCCCTTGCCCTCGTCCGGCCTGGCGAAAGGGCTTTTCACCACGAAGAACACGAAGACACGAAGATTTAGGGGTTGGGTGTCTCGCCGATTTCCTCCGAGCCACACCTCAAACCCTATGCCCTTCTTCGTGTCTTCGCGGTCTTCGTGGTGAAGAGAATCAGTTCTTGCCCTTCCAGATCACCTCATAGAGGTCGCGGCGGCGGTCGCGCATGTTGCGGACCGAACCGTGGTTGCGCAGCTCCTTCAGGTTATCGAAGTCCAGATCGACGATCAGGGTCATCTCGGTGTTCGGGGTGGCCTCGGCCGCGACGGCGTCGTGCGGGAAGGCAAAGTCCGAGGGCGTGAAGACCGCCGCCTGGGAATACTGCATGTCCATGTTCTCCACCTTCGGCAGGTTGCCGACGCTGCCAGAGATCACCACGTAGCACTCGTTCTCGATCGCCCGCGCCTGGGCGCAGCGGCGCACCCGCAGGTAGGCCGTCTTGGTGTCGGTCCAGAACGGGACGAACAGGATCTGCAGCCCCTTCTCGGCCATCAGGCGCGGCAGTTCCGGGAACTCGACGTCGTAGCAGATCAGGATGCCGACCTTGCCGAAGTCGGTGTCGAAGACGTTGACCTCGTTGCCCCCCTGCAGGCCCCAGAAGCTGACCTCGTCCGGAGTCACGTGGATCTTGTACTGGCGGTCCCAGGTACCGTCGCGACGGCACAGATAGGAGACATTGCGCAGCACCTCGTCGGTGTATTCGGGCATGGTGCCGGCGATGATGTTGATGTTGTAGGCCAGCGCCAGACGCACCATTTCCTCGCGGATCGCCTCGGTGAACTCGGCCAGCCGCCGCACCGCCTCCGCCGGATACTCCTGGTTGAACTGCCCCATCAGCGGACCGTTGAAGAACTCCGGGAACAGCACCGCGTCGGCGCGGTAGCCGGACACGGCGTCGACGAAGTACTCCATCTGCAGGAAAAGATCATCCAGCGTCGCGGTCGGACGCATCTGCCACTGCACCACGCCCACCCGCACGTCGGAGCGGCTGCCGCCGATCAGCTTCTCCTTCTCCTCGTAGTAGATGTTCAACCACTCGATCAGCGTCGCATAGGCGACGGACTTGTCGTCCGCCGGCAGGTAGTCGGTGATGATCTTGCGGACGTGAAAGTCGTTCGCGAGCTGGAAAGTCAGGATCGGGTCCGTGATCTCGTGGTTCTTCACCTTTTCCACGTACTGCTGCGGAGTCATCTCCTCGGCGACCTTGGCATAGCCGGGTATGCGACCACCAGCGACGATCGCACGCAGGTTCAGCTTCTCGCAGAGTTCCTTGCGCGCGTCGTACAGACGCCGGCCGAGGCGCAGCCCGCGGTAGTCCGGGTGCACGAAGATGTCCACCCCGTACAGCGTGTCGCCATCGGGATCGTGCGTGGTCAGGAAACCGTTGCCAGTGATCTGCCAGTAGCTGTGCTGGTCGCCGAAACGCCGGTATTCGACGATCAGGCTGATCGCCGCGGCCACCACCTTGCCGTTGTCCTCGATGCAGATCTGCCCCTCGGGGAAGCGCGTGACCTGGGAGGTGAACTGATCCTGGCTCCAGGCCCCGTCCAGGTCCGGGTAGACCCGTTCCATGATCTCGCAGATGTCCGGATAGTCCTCCAGGCGGGTCTGGCGGAGAGTGAGGTGATGCGGGCTGGATCCCGTCTCGTGACTGTCGGTCATCGGCAATGGCAACCCGGCTGGTGGAAGGCCCCGAATTGTCGCCCCGGCTAGGCCGCAGTACAACCGCCCTCCTTCTTGTCTTCGCGGTGCAAAGCCCGGTCACCGGGCCAGGCAAGGGCAAGGGCTTTATTTACCACGAAGGACACGAAGAACACGAAGAGGGAAGAGGGTTTGGTATGGCTCGGGCATCCCGCGGAGGCAAAGCGGATGTCTCATGATCGGCGCTGGCCCCTCGCCAAGACCGTGGCGAGGGGATACAGCAGACCCATCCCTCGAAACCTTCGTGGTCTTCGTGTTCTTCGTGGTGAATAGCCCTTTCGCCGGGCCGGGCGAGGGCAAGGGCTTTGATTACCGGGAAGACCGGGAAGAGCAGGGGTTACATGGTCGGCGGTGGTCTCGGTCGTGACCTCTGGTGAGCGGACACGGGGAACACCCATCCCTCAAAAACTTCGTGGCCTTCGTGTTCTTCGTGGTGAATAGTTCTTTCACCGGGCCAGGCGAGGGCAAGGGCTTTGTTTACCACGAAGACCGCGAAGACACGAAGAGGGGAAATGCTGTGGGGTTCGACCCATTCCTCGAAACCTTCGTGGTCTTCGTGTTCTTCGCGGTGAAAAAACGCCCTACAGACAGCGCTCGGAGGTGTACCCGGGAGCGTCGCAGAAGTCGCGCCCGGCGACCTGCAGCCGCCCGGGGACTCCCAGGCCGCCCAAGTGCTGCTCGCGGGCCTGCGCGAGTTGCCCCTGTGGGGTGACCGGGAACAGCAGGGTACTCAGGGATGGCGGCGTGAGTCCCAGCCGGACCGCGTAGATGATGCGATAGGCAAAGACCCTCTGCACGTAGTCGCGGGTCTCGTGGAAGGGAATCAGTTCGGCCCAGATGTCCGGATCGACCCGGCCCGCCTCGGGCAGCCAGGAGCGCACCCGGTGGGCACCGGCGTTGTAGGCGGCGGTGGACAGCATGCTGTGGCCGCCGAAGCCATCCAGGTTGCGGCGCAGGTAATAGGTACCCAGGCGGGTGTTGTTGGCGGGGTTCAGGATGTCGTTGTCGTTCCGGATCTGCACGCCCGCGGCACCGGCCACGGAGCGGCCGGTCGCGGGCATGATCTGCATGATGCCCAGGGCGCCGGCGCTGGAGCGCACGTCGTGCAGGAATGCGCTCTCCTGCCGCGCGATGGCCATGGCCCAGGCCGGGTCGATGTCGTGGTTGCGGGCGCCGTCGAGGATCAGGTCGGTGAAGGCGAGCGGGAAACGCAGGTCGATGTCGCCCCAGCTGCGGGCGCGCGCCACGGTGAAGATGGCCCGGTCGTGCCAGCCCCAGGCGGCAAAGAGGCGCGCCGCCGCCTCCTGCTCCTGAGTGGAGAGGTCGTTGATCATGTGCGACCACTCGCGACGGGCCTCGGGGAAGCGCTCGAGCAGCACGAGTTCACGCATCCGCTGGACCGCCGGGATGTCCGCCACCCGTTCCTCCAGCGTGGCCGGGACCGACAGCGGCTCGTGGCCGATGCGGTAGGGTTGCCCGAGGCGATCCGCCGCCAGGAAACCGTGAAAGTTGCGTTCGCGGGCTGCCCGGCGGTAGGCGCCCTGGGCCTCGTCGTTACGCCCCAGCTGTTCCAGTGCCCGGGCCCGCCAGTACTGCCACTGCGCCTCGGTGCCGTTGTCCGGCGTCATCCCGTCGACCGCGGTCAACACCGTGTTCCAGTCACGATCCCGGAGCGCGGAGCGCAACTGCCATTGCCGCAACTGATCATCGAAGACCGCGTCGGACAGCGAAGCCATGAACGGCAGGGTCTCCGGGCGGCTGCGCACGGCCAGGCGCAACGCCAGCGCATGTTCGATCCGCGCACGCGCCTCCGGATCCAGTCCCAGCCGCTGCCCGTGGGCCGCCCACGCGGTTAGCGCTTCCTCGGGCTTGCTCCGGACCAGGCGCAGAAAGGCGCGTTCGAGCATCGTCGCAGCGGCGTGGTGGTCGCCGGCGCGGAATCCGGCACGGGTGACCCGCCCCGGCTCAGCCTCCAGTTCCAGCCAGCGATCGGCCCAGGCCCGATCCTCGGCCGAGAGATAGCGGCGCAGGTAGCGGGCGAGGCCGGTCTGGTTGGCTTCCAGTGCGAGTTCCAGGCGCTGCCACGCGAGCTGTGGGGTCAGCATGCGCTCGCCACGCCAGGCCTCCAGTGCCGGGTCGCAGGCCTTCGGCTGGGATCGCCCGTGCAGCCAGATCGTCTCGACGTCGGCGAGCGCTTCCTGCCGTTTTCCGGTCTGCAGTTGCGCCTGCATGCGGAAGCAGGTCAATTCGGTGGAAAGCGGGCCGCCATACTCGGCGAAGCGGAGGAACTCGGGCCACTTCTTTTCCTTGGCCAGGTGGTCGAGGTAGTGATTGCGCAGCATGCGTGCCAGCGGCCCGTCGTCGTGGGTCTCCAGGAAGGCCGCGATGT
>PUOZ01000338.1 GCA_003553165.1 Thioalkalivibrio sp. | reverse complement strand
ATATCGAGATCCGGCACCAGGACATCATGGACTTCGCGCCGGAGGGGGAGCCGTTCGACTACATCATCGCGCACGGTCTCTTCTCCTGGGTGCCCCCGGCGGTACAGGAGCACGTCCTCGGCATCTGCGGATCAAGGCTCGCGGCCGGCGGCGTGGCCTACATCAGCTACAACACCCTGCCCGGCGGGCGCCAGCGGAGCATGCTGCGCGACATGCTGCTGCACCATGCACGCAGCCACACGCGCCCCAGGGAGCGGCTTGCGGCGGCCCGCGAGATGATCGAGTTCCTGGCCACGCCGTTGGCGGCGGACCCGCCGGGCCACGACTGGCTGCGCGCCGAACTGAACCGCCTTCGGGCCGCGCGCGACAGCTACCTCTACCACGAGTACCTGGAGGAGACGAACGACCCCCTGCTGTTCAGCAACTTCGTGGCGCGGGCCAGCGATCACGGCCTGCAGTACCTGGCGGATACGCAGCTGCACACCCTGTTTCCCTCGACCCTCGGCGCCGCGGCAGAATCCAGCCTGGCACGCTTCGACGAACTGATCGAAGAGGAGCAATACGCGGACTTCCTGCGCCTCCGTCCCTTCCGCCAATCCTTGCTCTGCCGGGCCGCGGACCCCCTGACCCGCGAAATCGACCTCGAGGACCTGCTGTCACTCCCGCTGTACACGGATCTGGCTCCGGACGCGGACGGGATCCTGCGCAGTTCCGCGGGCCAGAGCTTCCAGGCCGACAGCCCCCTGCTCCGCGCCTTTCTCCATGAGTTGGCAAAGAGCTTCCCCCGTGCCCGGAATCTCGCGGAGCTGCTACCCGCAGCCGTTGAGCGGGCCGGCGGGAACGCCGGTTCGCCCGTCACCGACACCGGCCTGCTGATGCAGGAACTCTTCAATCTCTTCATTTCCGGCGCACTGCAGCCCACGCTCTGCGCGCTCGGCGACCTCGGCACGAACAGCGTCGAACCCGGGGCCAAAGGGACGGCCCGCCCGAAGGCGCGGCGGATCGTCCGTATCCTGGCCGGCGAGGGAGAAAACCTGATACCGACGCCGCGGCACCAGGCGCTGCAACTGGATCCCGTTTCCGCGCGGATACTGGCGCTCCTCGACGGGCGACGCGATCAGGCGACCGTCGTCGAGGCGATGCTTACCGCCACGGTTCGGGACCCGGCGCTGAACAAGTTGCTGGGGAACAAACGGCCGGAACACATGCGTGCGGCGATCCAGGCCAGGCTCGCGCAGCTGCTGCGGCTTCTGCAGCGGCATGGATTGCTCGAGACAGGCTGACGCCCGACCAGCGCGCGCGGCAGATGCCAGTGGCAGGGGGCACGAGAACAGCTGCGGCGAAATATCGAGCGGCGACATGAGCCAGCCGCTTTGCGCTAAGGTACGAACCTGGGAATAATTTGTGGTTTCCACCCACTGCCTCACGGACGATGACATGACGCTCTTCAAACTTTTGGAAGAAAACGTTCGTCACGGCACGCTGAGCATGCGACTGCCGGACGGATCCGAGCGTCGGTTCGGGGCGGGGCAGCCGGAGGCGACCATTCGTTTCAAGGATCCCGCTTCCCTGCGGCGCATCGCTTACGACCCGGGTTTCGAGTTCGGCCAGACCTACATGGAGGGGGGCTGGGACTCTGGCGAGGAGGGCTTGCCTGCCTTGCTGAACGTGACCATGGGCAACTTCGCGGGATTTTTCGCCAACCGCGCCCGCAAACCCCTGGGCTTCCTGCAGAAGGCCCTGCAACAGGGTAATCGGATCCGCCGGGCCTACCGGAACGTTTCCCACCACTACGACCTGGACGAGTGGCTGTTCCGCCGCTTCCTGGACCGCGGCATGTTCTACTCCTGCGCGTACTTCGAGCGTCCCGACATGACCCTGGAGGAGGCCCAGCAGGCGAAGTGCCAGATGATCGCGCGCAAGCTGCGCCTCGAGCCCGGCATGCGCGTGCTCGATATCGGGAGCGGCTGGGGAGGTCTCGCCATGCATCTCGCCCGCGAGCACGGGGGTTCGGTCGATGGGCTCACACTGTCCCGCGAGCAGCTGCGCGTCGCCCGCGAGGAATGCGTCCGGCGCGAACTCGCAGACCAGGTGGCGTTTCACTTCCGCGATTACCGCGAACATCGCGGGCAGTATGACCGCGTCGTCAGCGTCGGGATGTTCGAGCATGTGGGCCAACCCTACTACGGCGCCTTCTTTGAACAGCTCAACGACCTGCTGAAGGACGACGGTGTCGCCCTGCTCCACACCATAGGCCGCACCAGTGCCCCGGGCACGACCAATGCCTGGCTGCGCCGCTACATCTTTCCCGGGGGATACACCCCGGCCCTGTCGGAACTGTCAGCGGCGCTCGAACCCACCCCACTGATGATCACCGACGTCGAGGTCTGGCGACTGCACTATGCCGAAACGCTCGCCGAGTGGCTCCGCCGCTTCCAGTCCGTTCGGGCGGAGGTGGCGGAGCGCTTCGACGAACGCTTCTGCCGGATGTGGGAGTTCTACCTCGCCTCCTGTGAAGGCACCTTCCGACACTGGGACCAGGTTGTCTTTCACGTGCAGATGGCAAAGCAGCACGGGTCGGTGCCCATTACCCGCGACTACCTTTACCGAAACTGACCTGACCGAAACTGACCTGGAAGTCCACATCGCCCCGTATTGCAGTCGTGCTCCACGCACCACGCGTATCATGGGGAGGCATACACATCACAGAGAGGACACCATGACGAGGAAGCCACCCGCGCGATACCGCCGCCTGATCGCCACGACGGGGCCCGCGCTGCTGCTGGGCCTGTTCCTGGTGGCCGAGGTCTCCGCACAGCCCCCGCCCCATGCGCCCGCGCATGTCTGGGGGGGCCAGGAAGCGCAGATGCCGGGACCTCCATCGCATGCACCCGCATACGGTTGGCGCAGCCAGGAGGGACGGATGCCAGGCCCGCCACCACAGGCACCCGCATACGGTTGGCGCGGCCAGCAGGGGCAGATGCCGGCTACGCCGCCCTATGGCGACCCCAGGGCCCCTCGTGCGCAACCACGGCCCTCGCCCTGGGGACCGGGGGCCCCCGACTACCGCGGCGATCGCGAACCCGTCTGGCAGCACGAACCACGTCGCGAGGCGGACAGATGGCCTGGTCCGCGCGATGACCGCCGAGGTGCGGGCCAGCGCGATTACGAGCGCGATGCACAACGTCCACGGGACGACAGCCGTGACTTCCCGCGTTATGACCGGCGCCAATGGGAAGACGAGGGCCGGCGGGGCGACCGGCGCCTGCATGGCAGGGAACGGGAGGCCGAGGACATGCATCAATGGCAGGATGCGGAACAGCGCAGGGACCGTCGTGGTGATACCCAGCGTGGTCAGTAAGCCCGACCAAGGGCAACGGCGGGAGTCCGGGCCATGAGGCGTCGGCGCGTCGACGGAGGTCTGGTGATCATCGGCCTTGTACTGATCGGTATCGGCACGTATGCGCTCTACACCGGCGAGATCTTCCTGAGCCGCCTCACCGTCAGCGAAGGCCAGAGCATGGGCGGCGTCGGCGCGCTGGTGATCGCGGCCATCTTCATCGCCGCCGGCGTCTATTTCCTCTTCCAGTCCCGAAAGTAGGCCGGGTTAGCGCAGCGTAACCCGCCGTCTCGGTTTGCCGGGTTACGCTGCGCTAACCCGACCTACGGTGGCGTCGTCCTTTGTCAGCAGGTCGCGCAGGCTGAGCGATTCGAGTGCCTCGGAACGCGCATCCTCGACCCGCGAGACCACGCTTTCCACCGCCGAGTGACCTGCAAGGCGCTGATACCGGTCGTCGCCCTCGTCGCGGCGAAGGGCTGTGAGAACCTCGTTGACCCCGATCTCCGCCAGGTCCCGGCCCGGCAGGTAGCGCGAGTCATCCTCACCGGCAACCACCAGCAGCTCCGCCTTCCGCAGGGCCTCGGCCGCGCCGCCGAGGGCTCGGCTGGGGACCTGCAGTTCGTGCGCCACCTCGTCGAGGGTCGGAGCCTTTTTCCCTGCGAGGAAGCGCTGACCCACCATCGCCATCAAGTGGAGACCGAGGCGTTCGCGCATCGCACTGGAAACCTTCATCCCGGCGCCGCGCACGCGGATGTACTCCGGATACTGGATATAGAAGGCGATGTTCGAACCCACCAGCAGGATGAGCCAGGCAAGGTAGATCCAGATCAGCAGCAGGATCATGATCGCAAAGCCGGAGTAGATCGCATCGTAGCGTGCGGAACCGGCCACCACCGTGGCGAATCCCCACCCGACCGCCTGCCAGAGGATCCCGGCGACCACTGCGCCGATCAAGGCGGGCAACAGCCGCACGCGCGTATTGGGCACGAACATGTAAATGAAGGTGAACGCGGCGACGATCAGTCCGTAGGGCAGCAAAGTGGCAGCGGCCTCGAACAGGGTACCGAGGGGTTCGACCGAGGTGATCCGCTGCATCAGTGTCGACGACATCACAGTGGCCGTGACCCCCAATGCCGATACCACCAACAGCGGCCCGATCATGATCACCGACAGGTAATTGCTGAAGCGCTGCCCGAGGCTGCGCGTACCCTCGATCTGCCAGATGCCGTTGAATGCAAGTTCGATCTTCTGCACCAGGGAGATGACCGTGT
>PUOZ01000378.1 GCA_003553165.1 Thioalkalivibrio sp. | reverse complement strand
TGCCGAATTCGGCAAAGGTCAGCGTGCCTCCTGCCAGGACCAGCAGGACCATCACCCAGCGCGCGGGCATCCGGGCATTGGTGGCGTGGATGATGACGCGCCACAGCCATGCCGCCATCAGGACCGCGAAGACCCAGGGCGGCTGTTCCCAGGCGTGGGGCAGCGCCGCAACGGGTACCGCGGCCAGCAGCAGCCACAGGCCGAGGAGTTCGGAAGGGTGGGCCCGGGTCCGTGTCAGCAATGCCATCACGCCGGGCTGCGTCCCGGGAGGCCGAAAAGGGCCAGCGCGCGCAGGCAACGGTCCCGGTGCTCCGGGCCCGCATCGGGACCCAGCCGTTGACCGGGAAGCCGTAGCCCGAAGGGCTGGCCCGCCGCGTTGGCTTCGAGCACCAGATGACAGAGAACCGAGAGGCGGTATTCGGGGTCGGGGTCGTGGACGGCATCCCAGTCCAGCCACGTCGGCGCAGCGTCACCGCCGGCGGAATCCCGCACGAACAGGCGGCCGGTCCGGGCGACGGTCTTCCATGCGATCCGGTTGGGGGAATCGCCGGGCCGATAGTCGCGGATTTCGTCCGGAAGGGCGTCCCGGGCGTTGGGTACAGCCGCCGCTTCGCCTTCACCGTCCGCTGCGGCAGGCGGGACGGAGCCAACCGGGAAGGGCACCGGGTAGACCACGACCTCGGTGTCGAGGGTGAGCCAGGTCCAGGCCTCGAGCAGGCCCAGCGGATAACGGGTGGAGAGGCGCTGCCGGGGCAGTTGGTAGATTCCGCGCGGTCGCGGCTCCAGCGCAATCGCGACATCCACCGATGCCCCCGGCTCCAGGAAGGCCGGGGGGCTTTCCTGTTCCCCCGCGGCCAGGCGCAGCGCCTCTCGCGGTCGGCCATCCGTCTCTTCGAGGCGCAATGCCAGCACCGGGCGGGCACCGGCGAACGCCGGTTGCACCGGCAGGACGGTGACCTTCAGGCCCAGCAGGTTGCGGTGGGTGTACCACATCGCGTTGTGGCCGATCCCGACGATCAGAAAGGTCAGCAGGAAGGCCATGTTGTTCGAGTAGTTGATCGAACCCAGGAGCATCACCAGCAGGATCAGGAGCAGCATGTAACCCTGGCGGGTCGGCAGGATGTAGACCCGGTCGCGGGTCACCCGCGCGCGCCGTCCGTCGGCCTGGTGCCGGCGCGTCACCCAGCGGACGAAGTCCTCGCGCAGCCGCCCCCATCGGGTCTGCAGGCCGGGATCGCGGGCCGGGTTCAATTTGCCGGAGCGCATTCCAGCAGCCGGGCAATGGTGGTCGCGCCGGGCTGGGACTCACGGGACGCGACGCGGTGGATGGCGACGGACGGCAGGACCGCGCGCACATCGTCCGGCGTCACGAAGCTCCGGCCGTCGATCAGGGCATAGGCGCGGGCCGCCCGGAGCAGGCCGAGTCCCGCCCGGGGCGACAGGCCGCTGCGAAACAGCGCCGGGTCGCGGCTGCCGCGCAACAGTGCCTGCACGTAGTCGAGTAGCGCGGGACGCGCAATCACGGCCGATACCTCGCGCTGCCAGGCCATCAGGTCATCGGGTCCGGCATCGGCCGCCAGCGGAGCGGAGGCATCACCCCTGCCGGTGCCTTCGAGCAATGCCCGCTCTGCGGCGCTGTCCGGGAATCCCAGCTCGATGCGCATCAGGAAACGGTCGAGCTGGGACTCCGGGAGGGGATGCGTGCCGACCTGCTCGGTCGGATTCTGGGTCGCAATCACGAAGAACGGTTCGGGGAGATCGTGGGTGCGGCCATCCACGCTCACCTGATGCTCCTGCATGGCCTCGAGCAGCGCACTCTGGGTCTTCGGCGGAGCGCGGTTCACTTCATCCGCCAGCAGGACCTGCGCGAAGATCGGTCCCGGATGGAACTCGAACCGGGCACGAGCCTGCTCGAAGACCGAGACACCGACGACGTCACCGGGCAGGAGATCGCTGGTAAACTGTATGCGCCGGTAGTCCAGACCCAGTACCTGTGCGAGGGCGTGGGCGAGGGTGGTCTTGCCCACCCCCGGCAGATCCTCGATCAACAGGTGTCCGTTGGCGAGCAGGCAGACGAGCGCCAGCCGCACGGCTTCCGGCTTGCCCAGGAGGACGCGGTTCAGGGTTTCCTCCACACGGATCAGGGTAGGCCGAATCATGCGCTCTGCCGGGCTGTTCATGCGGTATCCTTGTTCGTCCTGCCTGTTGAGTCGGATTCCAACCGGGGGTTCCCCAGCGTGGAACCTATTATGGACCGTTGATTCCAAAATGAACCCTGGATCTCCAGAAGCACCGGTGGCTGATCGGGACCACTCAGCGGACTCCGTGCTGCGTTATGCAACCCAGGAGGGGACCCCCGGCCGCATGGTTTTTGCCGGCCGCATGGATGCCTACAGCGTCGGCCCCGTATGGGCGTCGGTGCTGGAGGCGGCCGCGCGGGTCGCAGGTAGCGGCGAACTGGTGGTCGACCTTTCCGACGTGTCCTACTGCGATGGCGCCGGCGCCGCACTGCTGTACAGCCTCGAACATTCGGCAACGCAGCGGGGCGGCGCTCTGCGCATGCACGGCGTGACCGGGGCCATTGAAGGACATCTTAAACCCTATCGCGAGGCGGAGGCCGTGGTCTCGGCCCGCCCCCCGCAGGATATCCCGTGGACGCAGCGTCTGCGCCAGGGCGTGGGCTCGGTGGGGCATGAGATCTTCGCCCAGATCGCCTTCATCGGCGAATACGGGAGCGCCCTCATGCTTGCGATCCGCCATCCGCGCCGGGTGCGCTGGGGCGACACGCTGCGGGTGGCCGAGGCGGCGGGGTTTCAGGCACTCCCCATCGTTTCGTTGATCGCCTTTCTGCTCGGCGTGATCCTTGCCTTCCAGTCGGCGATCGCGATGCAGCAGTTCGGGGCGGAGATTTTCGTGGCCGACCTGGTCGCCATTTCGCTGCTGCGGGAACTCGGTCCGCTGATGATGGCGATCCTTCTTGCGGGCCGCTCTGGCGCCGCCTTCGCCGCCGAGATCGGGACGATGAAGGTCAACGAGGAGGTCAATGCCCTGACCACCATGGGTCTCGACCCGGTCCGGTTCCTCGTGGTGCCCAAGATCCTTGCCGGGGTCTTCGTGGCGCCGTTACTGACGCTGTATGCGAACCTGATCGGCCTGCTGGGGGCGGCACTGGTGATGCGCGGTTTCGGGATCCCGATGGTCGCGTTCTTCAATCAGGTCAGTGGTGCCGTGGATCTGACCGACCTGACGTCGGGCCTGTTCAAGGCGGCGGTATTCGGCCTGCTGGTCTCCAGCGTGGGCTGCCTGCGTGGCCTGCAGACGGGGACCGGTGCCGCGGCTGTCGGCCGGTCCACCACCAGTGCGGTGGTCAGCGCGATCATCCTGATCGTGATCGCGGATGGCCTTTTTGCCGTCCTGTTCTACCACCTCGGGATATGAACGTGGCCGATACGGACATGGCAGACAGCGACGACGTCGTGATTCGGGTCGAAAGTCTGACCATGGGCTTCGGATCCATGGTGATCATGGAGAACCTCGACTTTACCGTGCGCGCAGGCGAAATCTTTGTCATTCTGGGCGGATCGGGGAGCGGCAAGAGTACCCTGCTCAAACACATGATCGGCCTTTACTCTCCGGTCGCCGGCCGTATTCTGATCGCCGGGGCCGACATGGCGCAGGCCGAGGGCGCCGAACGCGAGAATATCCTGCGTCAGGTGGGGGTGATGTACCAGATGGGTGCCCTGTTCGGTTCGATGAGCCTGCTGGAGAACGTGCGCCTGCCGCTGGAGGTGCACACGGATCTGCCGCTGGAGGCAATGAACCGAATCGCCCGGGCAAAGCTCCAACTGGTTGGGCTTGCGGAGTATTGCGAATTCATGCCGTCGGAGATCAGCGGCGGGATGCAGAAACGTGCAGCGATTGCCCGCGCCATGGCGCTGGATCCCAAGGTACTCTTTCTCGATGAGCCGTCGGCGGGCCTGGATCCGATCACGTCGGCGGAACTGGATCAGTTGATCCGGCGGCTCTCCTCCAGCCTGGGGATGACGCTGGTGGTCGTCACGCACGAACTGGCGAGCATTTTTGCGATCGCCGACCGGGTGATTATGCTTGACAAGGAAACGCGTTCGATCATTGCCGAGGGTGATCCCAGGGTGCTGCGCGATACCAATGATCACCCCTGGGTACGACGCTTCCTGCGTCGATCGGAGACTGAGGACCTATCGGCATGAGCGCCGTCCATCATTTTCGTCTGGGCCTGTTCATTCTCGGAGCCATCGCGGCCCTGGTCATCGGGCTCACCGTGATCGGGACCGGGAATCTGCTGCGACCGACGGTAATGATCGAGACCTACATCGACGGGTCGGTACAAGGCCTGGACGTGGGCGCGCCAATCAAGTTCCGTGGCGTAACCATCGGCGACGTGACCCGGCTCGGCTTCACGGCCGTCGAGTACCAGTACGACGTGCCGCCCGCGGAACGCAAGCGTTATGTCCTCGTGGAGGCGCGCGTACGCCCGGACCGCTTTGCTGCCACCACGCGTGAAGGTCTGTTCAACGAAGACGTGTTGGGGCCCCTGGTCAGCGCCGGACTGCGTGTGCGCATGGCGGCCCAGGGCATCACGGGAATCAACT
>PUOZ01000255.1 GCA_003553165.1 Thioalkalivibrio sp. | reverse complement strand
TCGGCATAGAGGTCGTCGCGGAAGGTCCTGCCCGGGGCATCGAAGACCACGGCCATGCGGCGCGGCGCGTAATCGGCGCGCAGCTTGCGCAACATGTTGGCGACCCCGTACAGCGCGCCGGTGGGCTGGCCATCGGGACTGGTCAGCGGCGGCAGCGCGTGGAAGGCGCGGTACAGGTAGGACGACCCGTCCACCAGGACCAGGGGGGCATCATCGCTCATGGATTCAGGCGCAGTGGGGAACGGCCCTCAGTGTACTGCGCTCCCGTTCGGGCCGCGAACCCGCCGCGCGAGGCGCCCGCTGCCGGACCCTGCCAGGTGTCGAGCCAGGAGTCCCGCGATGGGCGGGGACCTACGGTCGGGATCGCGACCAGAGGTCGCTCCTACGGGAGCGCGTAGGAGCGGCTTCCAGCCGCGATCCAGCGCCGGGGGGATCGCGACCAGAGGTCGCTCCTACGGGAAGCGGGCGGCTTCCGGCCGCGATGCGGCGGGACTATTCGGGAAGCGCGCGCAGGGTTACGCTATCGCGATGAGCAACGATCAAGGCCCGATGCCTAAGAACGGGCGAGAACGAACCCATCATCCGGGGCTCGCGCCCATCGACGATTCCGAGCTCACGCGAGAGAGCTGGAAGATCTTCCAGATCATGGCCGAGTTCGTCGAAGGCTTCGAGCGCCTGGCGCGCATCAAGCCCTCGGTCAGCATCTTCGGGTCAGCACGGATCCCCCCGGGGCACCCCGACTACCTGTTGGCCGAAGAGGTGGCGCGGCAACTCTCGGATTCCGGCTTCGCGGTGGTCAGCGGCGGCGGACCCGGGATCATGGAGGCGGCGAACAAGGGGGCCTTTGCCGGCAAGTCACCCAGCATCGGGCTGAACATCCAGCTGCCGCACGAGCAGCAGGCGAATCCCTACCAGGACATCGGTCTCGGGTTCCGGCACTTCTTCGCGCGCAAGGTGATGTTCGTGAAGTATGCCTCGGCCTACGTGGTGCTGCCGGGCGGCTTCGGCACGCTGGATGAACTCGCGGAGATCCTGACCCTGGTGCAGACCGGCAAGTCCCGGCGCATCCCGATCGTTCTGGTCGGCAGCAGCTTCTGGCGCGGATTGCTAGACTGGTTCCAGGATACCCTGGTCGCGCGCGGGACCATATCCCAGGAGGATCTGGGACTATACTCGCTGGTGGACACCCCCGAGGCCGTGGTCGACGCGATCTTCGAATACTACGAGGCACGCAGCTTCGAACCCTCCGCGGAAGAGAAGCAACGCTTGATGGAGCTATGACGATGCGGTGGATGATCGGCCCAGCCCTGCTGGCACTGAGCGCCGGAGCGATGGCACAGGCCGAGCCGTGGCCGGAGGCTCCGCCGCCGCCGCCGATGGCGGAAGACGCACCGCCATCGGAACGGATCGAAGATGCACCGCCCCCGGTGCTCGATGAGCGGGCCCGCCAGCTGCAGATCCTCGAAGAGGCCGACATCACGCTGATCGAGCGCCCGGACGGGGTCATCCGCGAATACCGGATCGACGGCCGCCTGTACATGGTGCAGGTCATCCCCCGCTGGGGCCCGCCGTACTACCTGATGGACACCACCGGGGACGGCACGCTGGACCTCCGCCGCGCCGGGCTGGGTCCTGACTTCGTGCCACCGCAATGGATGCTGTTCCAGTGGTGACGGCCCGATTGCGCGTTGCGAGGCGGCCGGTCGCGCTGGCCCTGTCGGTGTTCGCCGGGATCGCGGCGATGTCGATGGTCGCGGGCGCGACCGAGGTCTACCGCTGGGTGGATGCCGAAGGCACCGTCCACTTCGGGGATCGCCCCCCGCTGGACCGTCCCGTGGAGCAGATCGAGATCCTGCCCCCGACGGGAGCGCTGCCGCTGCCGGACGCCGAGGAGATTCTGCGCCGCCCGGTGCGTCCAGAGGCCCGCCCCGAGCCGGTGGAAGAACCCGAACCCGAAGCCGAACCGGAAGCGGAAGCAGACGAGTCCGACGAGTTCGTTCGCGACCGCCGGAGTTTGCGCGGCCGCTAGCGGAAGGCCCCCGTTTTTCTCAACGCGAAAGTCGCGGTATGCCTGCCGCAGGATCTTGATCGGCGTCTCGCGAACACTGTCGCCACGGTCACTCCGAAGCAGGCTACGCGCCACTCGGCATGAACCTATCTAAAGGTGGGCTCTGCTTCCGGCACAGGGTCTGGTTCCCTTTCCCTCTCTTGATTAGCACCAAAGCTCCGCAGGTGTTCGGATTGCCGCAGTTTCGATGGACGCCCCTGTGGGAGGCCAGCCTCTGGGCGAAGGTTTTCCGCCGTTCGGTCGCCGAGAGGGCTCGCCTCCCACAAGGGACGGCCATGCGGGCGAGAGCATTGCGCGGGAGCGGATTCCCTGCGGAGCTTCCGTGATCATCAGGTTCCCTCTTGATTGACCCACAAGACGCAAAAAGCACCATGTTGGTGCGCATGATCTGGCTCAATGCACCACCTTGGTGCTAGAGTGGTGCCAAGCTGCGCCTCCGGGGCCCTTCGCAGCGGTTCCTGGCTCGGGCCGATCGGTCGCCGCCAGGGCATCGATTCCTGGCGCAATTCCTGCTTACGGCTTAACGATGAAAGTCAATCCTGTACCGGCCATTCCCAGTCCGAGCGATTGCCTGTGGCTGGATGACCTTTCGACTGCCGTGCTGGTCACCGACGAGCACCTGAAACTGCTTGCGATCAACAGCGCAGCGGAGGTACTCCTCGGGCTGAGCCGGGAGCGGGTCGTCGGCGGGCAGCTCGGCCACTGGCTGCGCCTGGACCGCAACCTCGTCAGCCAGGTGCAGCAGGTTCTCCGCCTGGAGCAGCCGGCGACCCTGCGCGGACGCGCGCTGCGCCCGTTGCGCGGCGCCGAATTCCTCGCCGACCTTGTCATCTCGCCGCTGCGCGACGAGGATTCCCCGGGCCGGCTGCTGCTCGAACTCACTGCGATCGACCGCCAGCAGCGCATCACCCGCGACGATCAGCTGCGCCAGCAGCAGGCCATCAGCCGCGCGGTGACCCGTGGCCTGGCCCACGAAATCAAGAATCCGCTGGGCGGCCTGCGCGGCGCAGCCCAGCTCCTGGCCAGCGAGGTGGAAGACCCCGCGCTGCGCGATTACACCCGGATCATCATCCGCGAGGCGGACCGCCTGCGCAGCCTGGTGGACCGCATGCTGGGCCCGAGCAGCCTGCCCCGACGCGAACCCGTGAACGTCCACGAGGTGCTGGAGCACGTGCGCGGCCTGGTCAGCGTGCAGCTGCCGCTGGGCCTGCGCATCAGCGGGGACTACGACCCGAGCATCCCGGAGTTGATGGCCGACCGCGACATGCTGGTGCAGACCATCCTCAACCTGGTGCAGAACGCGATCCAGGCGCTGGGCGATCATGGCGAAATCCAGCTGATGTCGCGGATCCTGCGCCAGTACACGATCTCCGGCAAACGGCACCGGCTGGTCGCACGGCTACGCGTGCGTGACAACGGGCCGGGCATCCCGGAGGAGATCCGCGAGCGGATCTTCTTCCCGATGGTGACCGGACGGGCGGCGGGCACGGGGTTGGGCCTGCCGATCGCGCAGAGCCTGATGCAGCTGCACAATGGCCTGGTCGAATGCCGTTCCCGGCCCGGCCGCACCGACTTCGACGTGTTGCTGCCCCTGGAGGGCAAATCATGAGTGCCTCTATCTGGGTCATCGACGACGATGACTCCATCCGCTGGGTCCTGGAGCGCGCCCTGAGCAGAGCCGGGTTCGAGGTCCGCGGGTTCGAGTCCGCCGACCAGGCCTGGAAGGCCCTGGAAGAGGGGGGCGCCCCGGACACCATCCTCGCCGACATCCGGATGCCGGGCCTGAACGGGCTGGACTTCCTGGCGCGGGTGCGCGAACGGCCGGACCCGCCGCCGGTGATCATCATGACCGCCTTCTCCGACCTGGAGAGCGCAGTATCGGCCTACCAGACCGGAGCCTTCGAATACCTGCCCAAGCCGTTCGACCTCGACGAGGCGGTCGGCCTCGTGCAGCGTGCGCTGCAGGCACGAAACGACAGCCGCTCGACCGGCGCCAACGCCGAAGACCGACACCCCACGACCATCATCGGCGAGGCCCCGGCGATGCAGGAGCTGTTCCGGGCGATCGGCCGGCTGTCGCGCTCGAACATCACCGTGATGGTCAACGGCGAGTCGGGCACCGGCAAGGAACTCGTGGCGCGGGCGCTGCACCAGCACTCGCCACGCGCGCATCAGGCGCTGATTGCGCTGAACACCGCAGCCATCCCCAAGGACCTGCTGGAGAGCGAACTGTTCGGCCACGAGCGCGGCGCCTTCACCGGGGCGAACCAGGCGCGCAAAGGGCGTTTTGAACAGGCGGACGGCGGCACGCTGTTCCTCGACGAGATCGGCGACATGCCCTTCGACCTGCAGACGCGGCTGCTGCGGGTGCTGTCCGACGGCACTTTCTACCGCGTCGGCGGGCACACACCGATCCGGGTCGATGTGCGCATCATCGCCGCCACGCACCAGAATCTGGAGGACCGGGTTGCCGCGGGGCTGTTCCGGGAAGACCTGTTCCATCGCCTCAACGTGATCCGGATCCAGGTGCCGGCCCTGCGCGAGCGGCCGGAGGACATTCCGCTGCTGATCCGTCATTT
>PUOZ01000181.1 GCA_003553165.1 Thioalkalivibrio sp. | reverse complement strand
ATGAATTCGAGGCGCATAGTGGTTCTATGTAACGAGAAATCAGGGAAAAATGCACCGCTCTCCCACCGGCGCAGTAGGAGCAGTCCAAGTCCGACAGGCTGCCAGAGGCTGGCCTCCCACAGGGGCGTCCCTTGAAACAGCGGCAATCCGACCACCCGCGGAGCTATGGTGCTAATCAAGAATTGGATTGACCGTGCCGCCTCAACTTGCCGACAAAACGGACATGGTTATCGCCCTATTCCAAAGCTTTCCCGCCTTCGTGTCTTCGTGTCCTTCGTGGCAAATACAAGCCCTTCGTTACGCTGATGCCGCCGCAAGCTTCCCGGCAAGCTCGCGCGCATTGCGCACGCAGTCGTTCATGGCGATGCCGCGGTAGGCGTTGCCACCCAGATGCAGGCCCGGATACCGCTCCACATGGGCGAAGAGTTCGTCCACGGCGGCGATGTGTCCGACGCGGTACGAGGGGATGCCGTTGTCCCAGCGCTGGACGAAAGTCACGTCGGGCTCCTTGTCCACGCCCATCGTCAGCCGCAGGCCTTCGCGGGCCGTGGCGATCAGGCCGGCCTCGTCCTGCTGCACCAGCTCGGGATTGCGCTGACCGCCGATCATCACCCGGACACTCCGTGACCCGTCCGGCGCACGGTCGGGGAAGATGCTGCTGTCCCAGAGAACGCCCAGGACCGGCAGCCCGGCGCTGGTGGTGGTCAACAGCCCGAAGCCGTCCAGCGGGTGGTCCAGTTCCTTCCAGCCCAGCCCCACGACCGCGACGGGCGAATATTCGATCGCCGCGAGCCGGCTGGCGAGGTCCGCGTCCAGCGACCGCAGCATTCCGGCAGCGGCATGGGCCTGGGTGCTCACCACCACCTGATCGAAAACCGCCTCGAAATCACCGGCGCGCACGCGGTAACCGGAACCGTCGGGCACGACCTCTTCCACCGGCGCACCGAGGTGCCACTCGGCAGGTATGATCCGGCGCAGGTGCTCGATGAAGCTGCCGACGCCACCCTTGAAGCTCATCAGTATTCCGCCCGGCCCCGCCTGCTTCTTGCGCCGGGCCAGCATCCCCCGAAACAGCCCCCCATGCTCCTGTTCCAGCCGCACCACCAGCGGGAAGGCCGCGTTCACCGAGACCTTGTCCGGCGTCGTCGCATAAATGCCGGCGGTCATCGCATCCAGGAAAACGTCGGTGAATTCCTTGCCGATCCGGCGATAACCGAAGTCCTGGAGGGTCTCCTCGCCCGGCTCCTTGCGCTTGGGCACGAAGACTTCACCCGCCAGGCGCAGCTTCGCGCCCCAGCCGATCAGACCGGTGCGCAGGAACGGACCCGGGGCCTCCGGCAGTCGGTGCAACCGGTCCGTGAAGATGTAGCGCTTGCGGGCCGCGTCGGAACTCGGGAGCAAGAGATCCTCCGCCCCGGAATCCTTCACCAGTTGCATGCTGTCCGGCTTGTTGGTCAGGAAGCCGTTGCCCCCGGCCTCGAAATGAAACCCGCTCAGGGTGTCCGTGCGCATGGTGCCGCCGGGAATCGGCTCGGCGTCGAACACGTGAACGTCCCGGTCGGGCTGCGCCTGCTTGAGATAGAAGGCCGTTGTCAGGCCGCTGATGCCGGCGCCGATGATCGCGGTGCGCATGGTGGACTCCTCGGGAAGGGGCGGTTTTCAGAGCAGGAAGACTGCAGTGTGTGGGAGTCCCCCCGGAGAATCCATGATCCACCGCATGCCCCACCGTCATTGGATGGAAACCCATGCTCCGGCAAAACAGGCTGAAGATTATGGTCCAGACCGGTATCCTATGCCGGCAACCTGCCGTGTTGGATAATGCGCAGGCGGACTGGCCACGATGGAGCGTTATGGCAGAACAACGACATGCAGTGGACCGCCTGTCCTGGATCAGCGCCTACGCATTGCGCCTCGGGCTCCTGCTGGGCGTCTGGTGGATCCTGAGCGGCAGCACCGGGGACTGGTGGTTCGGTCTGCCGCTGGCCGTCTTCGCTGCTGCGGTCAGCCTGTGGCTGACACCGCCCGGGCGGTTCCGGCTGCGCCTGCACCGCATGCCCTTTTTCGCCGGCTTCTTCCTCTGGCAGTCCCTGCTGGCCGGGTGGGACGTGGCCAGGCGCACGCTGAGCCCCGCGCTGCCCCTGCGTCCCGAGATCCTGCATCTGCCCGTCGTCCTGCCGGAGGGCGCTCCGACCTGGTGGCTGATGCTGGTGATCAGCCTGCTGCCGGGCACGCTCAGCGTGCGTCTGGACGAGGAGCGCAGCCTGGAGGTCCACTGCCTGGACTCCCGGCTCGATGTGCCCGCCAGCGTGCGCGAGACCGAGCTGCAGATCGCTCTTCTGTTCGGACTCCGGATCAGCGGCGCCGACGGCGGCCAGCATTCATGAACTGGCTGCTCGAGGTCGTCGCCGTGCTGCTCCTGGTCACGCTGGTGCTGGGACTGATCCGCATCTGGCGCGGCCCGACCGTGGCTGATCGCATGCTGGCGGCTCAACTCTTCGGCACCACGGGCGTCGGACTGCTCCTGGTTCTTGCGGAACTGCAGCAGATGCCCGCGCTGCGCGACGTCGCCCTGGTGCTGGCACTGCTGGCGGTGATGGCGGTACTCGCGTTCGTCGCCCGTGTCTGGCGGCAGGATCCCAACGACAATCACGAAGGCCCGTCATGATCCTGATCGACCTGCTGCAGGGCATGCTCCTGCTCGCCGGTGTCGGGTTCTTCCTGGTGGGAACCCTCGGCATTCTGCGCTTTCCCGACGTCTACACCCGCGTCCACGCGCTCACCAAGGCCGACAATCTCGGCCTGGGCCTGATCGTCTTCGGCCTGCTCCTTGGCGCCGAGTCCGTGCCGGTGGCGCTGAAGCTGCTGCTGATCTGGGGCCTGGCCCTGGTCGCCAGCGCCACCGCCGGCTATCTGGTCGCGCGCGCGGCCCGCCGGCGCGGCGTCAAGCCCTGGAAGGCACGGTCCGGAGGGGGAGCCTGATGCCCTGGCTGGACCTGTTGCTGGGCCTGACCCTGGTGGTGACCGCGGGACTGGCGCTGGCCGCGCGGGACATGTTCCGCGCGGTGGTCATGTTCATCGTGTTCGGCCTGCTGATGGCGCTGGCCTGGGTCCGCCTGCAGGCGCCGGACATCGCGCTCGCCGAGGCGGCGATCGGTGCCGGCCTGACCGGGGTCCTGCTGCTGGATACCCTCGGCTACCTGCGCCGGCCCTTCGGCAGCCGTGTCGACAAGCCGGAGAAACACCAGTGAGCCTGCGCCTCGTGTCGGCCGCACTGCTGTGCCTCGCGGTCACCGTCGCCCTGGCCTGGGCGGTGCTGGACCGACCGCTCCCGGAGGAGAACCTGCCGGACCGGGTGTCGTCGGCGATGCCGCAGAGCGGGGTCGACCATCCGGTCACGGCCGTGCTGCTGAACTTCCGCAGCTACGACACCCTGCTCGAGATCGCGGTGCTGCTGCTCGCCGTGGTCGTGGCCCTGGCCCTGCGCGAGGCGCAGCCGGACCGCCCCGAACAGATGGGCCTGGAAAACCCCCTGCTGCGCGCCGTGATGGCCTGGCTGCTGCCGCTGATCCTGGTCGTCGCCGGCTTCCTGCTCTGGGCCGGCTCCTACCAACCCGGGGGTGCCTTCCAGGCCGGATCCGTACTGGCCGCGGCCGGGGTCCTGCTGCGTCTGGCCGGCGTGACCACCGCCTGGCTGGACAACGCCGCCCTGATGCGCGCCGGCCTGGCGCTGGGCCTGCTGACCTTCCTGGGGGTCGGTCTGCTGGTGATGCTCCCCGGCGTGCCGTTCCTCACCTATCCCCTGGAGTACGCGGGCACCCTGATCCTGGTGATCGAGCTCACCCTGACGCTGTCCATCGGCCTGACCCTGATCAGCCTGTTCCGGCTGACGCCGCCCTACGCGGACGACCCGGACGAGGCCCGCGAGAAGGAAGCGGAGACCCCATGAGCGGCGCCCTCGTCTTCGCCTGGTCGGGCGTGCTGCTGTTCGGCCTGGGACTATTCGGGTTCATCGCCCACAGGCACCTGCTGCGGCGACTGCTGGCCTTCAACATCATGGGCAGCGGATCCTTCCTGGTGCTGGTCGGACTGGCCCAGCATGGCCGCGGGGTCGATCCCGTACCCCATGCGATGGTCATCACCGGCATCGTGGTCGCGGTGGCTTCCACCGCTTTGGCGCTGGTGGTGTTTCGACGCTGGTACCGCGCCAGCGGACGTACCGACCTGCCGGAGGACACGTGATCGGTCTGTGGTCCGTGCCCCTGCTGTTCGCGTTGCCGCTGGCCCTCGGAATCCTGAGCCTGCTGGTGACGCCTGCCTGGCGTCCGCGCCTGATCTTCGTCGGCCTGCCGCTGCTTGCCGTGGCCAGCGCCGATGTCCTGGCACGACTGGTGCTCGAAGGACCGCGGATCTACGAACTCGGTGGCTGGCAGGCACCGCTCGGGATCAACCTCGTCGTGGACGGCCTTGCGGTGGGGATGATCCTGATGACCACGCTGGTCGCCAGTCTCTGCGCCCTGTACGCGCGGGTCTACCTGCGCGACTACCCGGCGTCGTCCAGCTTCTTCTGGCCCCTGCTGTGGCTCCTCTGGGCCGGCATGAACGGGATCTGGCTGGCCGAGGACATCTTCAACCTCTACGTGGGCTTGGAGGTGATGGGCCTGGCCGCGGT
>PUOZ01000137.1 GCA_003553165.1 Thioalkalivibrio sp. | reverse complement strand
CGCTATGCCTCATCGGCCCGGAACTCGGGGCAACGCTTGGGGCGCAGGACCCCTCGGATCCGCGAGTAGCACGGCAGCCCGTTCAGGAACGGCGGGTAGTCCTCTCCCTCGATCAGGGGTCGCAGGTAGTCGCGGCAGGCCTGGGTGATCCCGTAGCCGTCGGGCGAGATGAATTCCAGCGGCATGCCGCGCTCGACGTTGGCCACGCGCTCGAGCGGCACCCGGTCGATGACCCAGCGGTAGGGTACGCTGGCCTCGCGGCGGATCACCGGCATGAAGCTGTGATGCCCGGCGACCACGCCCTCGACCGCGGCCTTGCCCACCGCGTAGGCCTGCTCGACGTCCACCTTCGAGGCCAGGTGCCGCGCAGCACGCTGGATGTAGTCCACCACCGACCAGTGCAGCTTGTGCCCGGTCTCCTTCTTGATCATCTCCGCCAGACGCGGCACCGCGCCGCCAAGCTGGGTGTAGGCGTAGACGTCGTGGCTCTGGGCCACCGCGTACAACGACCCGTCCTCCTTCTTCAGCCCCTCGGAGACCACCACCACGCAGTAGCCGTGGCGCTCGATCGTCCGCTGCAGGTTGGTCAGAAAGTCGGCCTCGTCGAAGGGCACCTCGGCGAAGAGGATCAGCATCGGCGGCTGTCCGTCGTATTCCTGGGCCAGCGCGGCGGCCGCAGCCAGCCAGCCCGCGTGCCGGCCCATGACCTCCAGGATGAAGACCTTGGTGGAACTGGTGTGCATGGATTCGACGTCCAGGCTGGCCTCGCGCACCACGGTCGCGATGAACTTGGCCGCGGAACCGAAGCCGGGGCTGGTGTCGGTACAGTCGAGATCGTTGTCGATCGTCTTTGGCACGCCGACCGCGGTGATCGGGTAGCCCATCAGGTCGCCGATCCGTGCGACCTTCAGCGCGGTATCCATCGAGCCGCCGCCGCCATTGTAGAAAAAGGTGCCGATGTCGTGCGCCTGGAACACTTCGACCAGGCGCTCGTACTGCCGCCGATCCCGATCCGCGTCGCCCAGGTCGAACCGGCAAGAGCCGAAGGCCCCGCCTGGGGTGTGACGCAGGGCAGCCAGGGTGAAGGGATCCTCCTGGTCGAGATCGATGATCTCTTCGTTGAGTACGCCGAGGATGCCATTGCGGGCGGCGAAGCAGGTCCCGAAGTGGGCGGGATGGGCCCGCACAGCCTCGATCACGCCCCAGGCGCTGGCGTTGATCACGGCAGTGACCCCGCCGGACTGGGCATACAGCGCATTCTTGGGCATCCAAATCCTCCCGATCGGTAAACAGGCGTCCGGAACCGGTCCCCATGCAGAAAGGATACCAGCGGGACGATCGCACAGCTTTTGCTAATATGTACCGGTTTTCCAGCCGGGCCCGTGGCCCGGTGCGTTCCCGGACCTCCGGGCGCGGTCGCTCGGCACGCCGGATGGCGCAAGCATTGGGACGCGATTTTGTGGCCCCGCGCTGCGGCATGCAAACCCCGATGGGTGCAACGGCGCCCCGCGGGACGCCCGACGACCGCGTCCGAACTGGCCTGAACCTGCACCACGATCGTGCACGGGACGCACCGGCCTGGCCCGCCATCCACCCGTTTTTCAGGAACCAGACCATGCACATCGGCACCACACTGACCAACTACATCATCGAGACCCAGCGCCAGATCGAGGGGGCAACCGGCGAATTCACCGGCCTGCTGAACGACATCGCCGTCGCCTGCAAGAAGATTTCCGACCTGGTCAACAAGGGCGACCTGATCGGGGTACTCGGCTCGGCCGGCTCCGAGAACATCCAGGGAGAGACCCAGAAGAAGCTCGACGTGATCACGAACGAGGTCTTCCTGGAGGCCCTGGCGCACAACGGCCACGTCGCCGGGCTGGCCTCGGAGGAGATGGACGAGATCTACCAGCTTCCCGCGGACGCCCCGCGCGGTCACTACCTGGTGCTGTTCGACCCACTCGACGGCTCGTCGAACATCGACGTCAACGTCTCGGTCGGGACGATCTTCTCCATCATCAAGGCGCCCGATGGCGTGACCCACCCCACCACCGAGGACTTCCTGAAGCCCGGCGCCGAACAGTGCGCGGCCGGCTACTGCCTGTACGGACCCTCAACGATGATGGTCTTCGCCACCCGTGACCGCGGCGTGCAGATGTTCACGCTGGACAAGGACTTCGGGGAATTCCTGCTGACCCACGAGAACGTGAAGATTCCCGAGGATACCGCCGAGTTCGCGATCAACGCCTCCAACAGCCGCTTCTGGGAGGCCCCGATCAAGCGCTACGTCGACGAGTGCCTGGCCGGCAAGGACGGCCCGCGCGGCAAGGACTTCAACATGCGCTGGATCGCGTCCATGGTCGCCGAGGTGCATCGCATCCTGACCCGTGGCGGCGTGTTCATGTACCCGGTGGACGAAAAGCTCAAGGCCAAGGGGCAGGGCGGCAAGCTGCGCCTGATGTACGAGGCCAACCCGATGGGCCTGATCATCGAGCAGGCGGGCGGCGCCTGCACCACGGGCCGCGAGCGCATCCTGGGCCTGAAGCCCGAGGGCGTGCATCAGCGCGTGCCGGTGATCCTGGGCTCGAAGAACGAGGTGGAGCGCATCGCCAGCTACCACGCGGCCTGAGCGGCACGGGCGCGGGCAGGGATGCTCGACGCGCCCGCCGGGCGCCCGGCACGAATCGCAGCCGCCGGCTGCGATTCAGGACGACAGTGCCGCAGCGAGCGTTCGTGGCAGGTTCTGCGCACGGGCGAGCAGTCTCGGCTTGACCCGGTAGTGGAACAGATCCACCTCGCTCACATCGGCCAGCCCCAACTCGGCCAGGTAGGCTTCGACGAAAGGCCCCTGCTCGCCGCCCGCACCTGCATGGATGCTGCTGTGGAAACGATTGGCCAGGTGCAGCACCGCGACATTCTTGACCACATCGACGGGAACATGCTCAGGGAGTGCGAACTCCGGATAATGCCGAAACTCGATGGTCTTGCAGAGGCGCTCGGGCAAGTTCCATGCGCGCAGGAGTTCGGCACCCAGTCCTGCGGAGTCCATCGTGGCCAACAACCCCTCCAGCCGAGGGTTCTGCGTTTTCAGCAGTTCCAGAACGACGCTGCCCACCTCATGGAGTAGCCCGATGGTCGAGAGTTCGGCGGGGTGACCCACGCCCGTCGCCTGGGCGGTCGCGAAGGCGAGTTGCGATGTCTCCAGCGCCCGATGATAGATTTCCAGGAACCGGGGTGTTTCCGGAAGGCTCTTGCGCATGCTCTCCGCCAGCACCAGCTGGTGAACCCCGTCAAAACCCAGCAAGGTCACGGCATGGTTCACGTTGTCGATCTTGTGCTGAAGCCCGTACAGGGGCGAATTGATCGCCCTCAGCAGGGTGCTGGTGAGCGATGGATCGGACTTGACCAGTTCGACGACCTCGGCATGAGAGCTGTTCTCATCGAAGAGCTTGTGGAGAAGGGTCGCCGTGGATACCGGAAGCCGTGGCACCTTCTGGATGACCTGCGCCACCGCTTCGCTTCTCGAAAACCCGGTGTCCGCTGCCGCGCGGGAACGGTACAGCGTCTCAACCAGTGCCTGATTCCGAACCGCGAGCGCTCCGCTTCGAGCCACAATCCGGAGCATCCTCGCATGCTCCTGCGTGTGCAGTTGAGCCAGCAACCGAAGCCTGAGTTCGTCACCAATGCCGTCGAAGATTTCGCGATCGAGGGTAAGGACCGAGGCAGGCCCTCGGGTAACCGCGGAACAGGCATACCGTCCCGACGACCCGCAATCCAGGCTGCCGATCCAATCACCGGCGCCAACCTCCATGATGGTTGCACCGGTTCCGTCCTGCAGTTCGATTTCACCCTTCACCAGCAGATGGACCGCCCCGACCGGGTCCCCCGCGGTGAACAAGTGCGTGCCGGACTCCCGCACCCTGATCGGCCTCACGCTATAGAGCGTGGCCAGGTCCACGTCCCGCAACCCCAGGGCTTTGCCCCGACTGGCGCTGGAGTCCGAAGGCTCCAATGGCGGCTGCTGAACACGCTTGGCGCCAGCAGCATCGCCCGTCCACGCAGGGCGCACGGGCTCCCTGCTGGCCGTGACCACTTTGGCCTTCTTTTTCCAGAAACCGAACATAAAGCGCCCCCTTGCCCCCTTGATGCGCGATCCGCCTTGCAGTGCCCCACGCGAGCGGATCACCCCGGCTCTGGCGCGAGCACTGCACACCCCCAGCGCCCCGAAGCCTGGCCTTGGCCTACCCATAGACTTTGAGTCTATATCCATATCAGGCGGGCGGAAAGCCGACCGTGCAAAAGCTCGGCCGCGCGACACCTGGAGCGCCCCCTACCGCTCGAGATCCTGTATACTGAACGGTTTGGCGTTACCCGCCCCACCAAGCCGGAATTCGTTCCGGCCCTCCCGAGTACCCTGTCATGTCGCACTCCCCCTCATTCTCCGAGCTCGGCTTGTCCGAGCCGTTGGCGCTGACCGTCGAGCGCCTTGGTTTCACCCAGCCGACCCCGGTTCAGGGTGCCTGCATCCCCGCGCTCCTCGACGGCCGTGACGTGCTCGGCGAGGCCCAGACCGGCACCGGCAAAACCGGTGCGTTCGGCTTGCCGCTGCTCGACCGCATCGACGTCGGAAACCGCGCCGTGCAGGCGCTGGTCCTGGCGCCGACGCGCGAACTCGCG
>PUOZ01000115.1 GCA_003553165.1 Thioalkalivibrio sp. | reverse complement strand
GGATTGACCGTGGCGGCGCTTTCCTCCATTCTGGTTTTACTGGAACTCAATGGCCGCGTGGCCTTACTCAGCCACGGGCGCTACCAGCGCCTCGACGCAGGACCCCCCAAGACATGAAAGAAAACGTGCTGGACGTGCTGATGTATCTGTTCGAGCACTACATGGACGACGACACCGACAGCGAGCCGGATCGCCAGGATCTCGAGTCCCGCCTGCAGGAAGCCGGGTTCCCCTCGTCGGAGGTCGACCGTGCCCTGGGCTGGCTGGATCGACTGGTCAGCGAAGAGCCGGTGGCCGCGAGGGTCGGATCCGAGGCCGCGCAGCGGGTCTACACGTTCGACGAACAGAACCGCCTGGATCTGGAGGCCCGTGGGTTCCTGGTCTTTCTGGAACAGAACGGGCTGCTGACCGCGGGTACCCGCGAACTCGTCATCGACCGGGTCATGGAGCTCGACGCCGAGGAGATCGACCTCGACCAGCTCAAGTGGGTCGTGCTGATGGTGCTGTTCAATCAGCCCGACGACAGCATCGCCTACTCCCGCCTGGAGGAGGTGGTGATGGCCGAGGGTACGCCCCCGCTGGTGGAATATCTGCACTGAAAAACCTTGTAACGAAGCCCCGCGCCTGGCGGTATCGGCCGTATCCAACCGGCCCGGTGCGGCGTATCGGCGCCGGCCCTGACGGTCCCGTCGACGCGGATCGTGTTGGAACCCGGGCGCAAACGGAGTGGTCCCGAGCGACATGAGCAAAAACCTCGTCATTGTGGAATCGCCTGCGAAGGCCAAGACCATCGGCAAGTACCTGGGTCCGGAATTCACCGTGCTCGCTTCCTACGGCCACGTGCGCGACCTGGTGCCCAAGGAGGGCGCGGTGGATCCCGAAGCCGGGTTCCGCATGAACTACGAAGTGATCGAACGCAACGAGAAACAGGTCCAGGCCATCGCCAAGGCGCTGAAGTCCGCCGACACCCTGATCCTCGCGACCGACCCGGACCGCGAAGGCGAGGCCATCTCCTGGCACCTGCTCGAGATCCTGCGGGAACGCGGGCTGCTCGGGGACCGGCCGGTGAAACGGGTGGTCTTCCACGAGATCACGCAGAAGGCGATCCAGGATGCGGTCGCCCATCCGCGCACCCTGTCGCTGGACCTGATCAACGCGCAGCAGGCCCGGCGCGCACTGGACTACCTGGTCGGCTTCAACCTTTCCCCGCTGCTGTGGCGCAAGATCAAGCGCGGCCTGTCGGCAGGCCGCGTGCAGAGCCCGGCGCTGCGCATGATCTGCGAGCGCGAGGACGAGATCGATCGCTTCGAGGCGCGCGAGTACTGGACCATCGACGCCCAGGCCGAACGCGAGAAGCAGCCCTTCACCGCGCGCCTGACGCACCTCGACGGCCGGAAACTGGACCAGTTCGACCTGAACGCCAACACGCTCGCCAACGACGCCCGACGCCGCCTGCTCGACGCGGCCGATGGCCGACTGCGCGTGGCCTCGGTGGAAAAGAAACAGCGCAAGCGCAATCCAGCCGCACCGTTCACCACCTCCACGCTGCAGCAGGAGGCGTCGCGCAAGCTGGGCTTCACGGCAAGCCGCACCATGCGCGTCGCGCAGCAGCTGTACGAGGGCATCGATCTCGGCAGCGGCGCGATCGGCCTGATCACCTACATGCGTACCGACTCGGTCACGCTCGCGGGCGAGGCCATTGCCGAGATGCGGGGACTGATCAGCGAGCGCTACGGCGCCGACAACCTGCCCTCCAGCCCGCGCCAGTACAAGACCAAGTCCAAGAACGCCCAGGAGGCCCACGAGGCGATCCGGCCCACCTCCGTGCGCAGGCTACCGGAGGAGATCCGCAACCGGATGACCTCGGACCAGGCCCGGCTGTACGAGCTGATCTGGAAGCGTACCGTGGCCTGCCAGATGGTCCACGCAACCTTCGATACCGTCGCCGCCGACCTCGTGCCGGGCGACACCGCCCACCGCTTCCGGGCCACCGGCTCGACCCTGCGCCACGCGGGCTTCATCGCCGTCTACCAGGAGGGGCGCGACGAGGTGGCCGCGGCCGAGGACGAAGAGGAACGCCGTCTGCCGGAACTGTCCGAAGGCATGGTCGTGGACCTGCTCGAGATCAGCGCGGACCAGCATTTCACCGAACCGCCACCGCGCTACACCGAGGCGAGCCTGGTCAAGACCCTCGAGGAGTACGGCATCGGACGGCCGTCGACCTATGCCAGCATCATCTCGACCCTGCAGTCGCGCGAATACGTCGAGATGGACGGGAAGCGCTTCCTGCCGACCGACATCGGCCGGATCGTGAACAGCTTCCTGACCCAGCACTTCGCCCGCTACGTCGATTACGACTTCACCGCGAAGCTGGAGGACGAACTGGATGAAATCGCCCGAGGGGAAAAGGAATGGGTCCCGGTCCTCGAGGGTTTCTGGACCGGTTTCCGGGAGCAGGTCGAGGAGAAGGCCGCCAGCGTAACCCGCGCGGAGGCCGTGCAGTCGCGCGACCTGGGCACCGATCCGAAGAGCGGCCGCCCGGTCAGCGTGCGCATGGGCCGCTTCGGTCCGATCGTGCAGATCGGCACCAAGGACGACGAGGAGAAACCGCGCTTCGCGGGCCTGCTGCCCGGACAGAAGATGGACCAGGTGACGCTGGACGAGGCCCTGACCCTGTTTCAGCTGCCGCGCGAGCTCGGCGAAACCGCCGACGGCGAGCCGGTGCAGGTCAATGTCGGCCGCTTCGGCCCCTACGTGAAGTATGGCGGCAAGTTCGCCTCCCTCGGTCCCGACGACGACGTCTGGACCGTGGAACTGCCACGCGCGCTCGAGATCATCGCCGAGAAGCAGGCGCTGGACGCTCAAAAGTACATCAAGTCCTTCCCTGCCGAGGGCATCGAGGTGATCAATGGTCGCTACGGCCCTTACATCACCGACGGCAAGAAGAACGCAAAGATCCCGAAGGATCAGGAGCCGGCGGCCCTGACACTGGAGCAATGCCAGGCATTGCTTGCCGCCGCGCCGGAACGCCGCGGCCGCAAGAACGCGAAGGGCGGCGCCAAGGCTGCCGGCAAGGGTACCGGCAAGACAGCCGCCGCAAAGGCGACCAAGACCGGCGCAACCAAGGCCAAGGCCTCGGGCAACGGGAGCACCAAGGGCGGGACCGGAAAGACGGTGGCCAGGAAGGGCGCTGCGGGTACCCGGACCACCAAGAAGCCTGCAGCCAAAACGACTGCGGCAAAGAAAGCCTCCAAGCCGGCCGGAGCCGGAAAGTCGGGCGGCTCCACGGGTTCTGGCGGCGGGTCGCGCGTCGTCAACGGCCGCTAGACCCGCAACCGCCGAGCGCAGGGATCCGCGTCGATGCCCCCGAATCAAACGCCCCGGCAAACCCTGATCAGCGGTGACATCGGGGCGATCGCCCGCGTGCTCAACAAGGGCGGCGTGGTTGCCTACCCGACGGAAGCCGTGTTCGGACTCGGCTGCCGCCCGTCCGACCCAGCGGCCTGCGAACGCGTGCTGACGCTCAAGAACCGGGCGGCCGACAAGGGACTGATCGTGATCACCGACGATCTGGCGCGCATCGCCTACTGGCTGGAACCACTGCCCGAGAAGCTGCAGGCACGCGCCGAGGCCACCTGGCCCGGACCACATACCTGGCTGTGGCCGGCGCGGGCCAGCTGCCCTCCCTGGCTGCGCGGTGCACATACCCGGCTGGCGGTACGGGTCACCGCCCATCCCGGGGTCAGGGCGCTCTGCGCGGCCTCCGGCTCGGCGCTGGTCTCGACCAGCGCCAACCTTTCCGGGGAGCCGCCCTGTCGCGACAGTGCCTGCGTAAGGGCGGGGTTCGGCGGGCGGATCGACGCCATCCTGGATATGCCCTGCGCGGGGGCCGACGCGCCGAGCACGATTCGGGATATCCTCACCGGCGCCTGGATCCGCGGTGGGCCGCCGTCTGCCCCGGAACCGGGGCACTCCGCAGCGGCTGACCGGTGAAGCCGGGGCGGCTGATTTCCCTAGTACTCTGTCAGAGTACTAGCACTCATGAGACCCGTCGATGACCTCTGACGCATTCCAAATCGAACCCGTACTCGCGTTTCTCGAAGGCCTCCAGGACGACATCTGCATCGGACTCGAGGCGCTCGACGGCAGCGAGCGTTTCCGCGAAGACGCGTGGACCCGCGCGGCCGGTGGCGGTGGACGTTCGCGCGTCCTGCGCGGTGGCGGGGTCTTCGAGCAAGCCGGGGTCAATTTCTCGCACGTGATGGGCCCGGGCCTCCCGGCCTCGGCCACCGCGCACCGCCCGGAACTGGCAGGCCGCTCTTTCCAGGCCGCCGGCGTCTCCCTGGTGATTCACCCGCTGAACCCCTACGCACCGACCTCCCACGCCAATGTGCGTGTCTTCGTCGCCGAAAAGGAGGGTGAACCGCCGATCTGGTGGTTCGGCGGCGGCTTCGACCTGACGCCCTATTACGGATTCGACGAGGACTGCGTGCACTGGCACCGCACCGCGGAGGCGGCCTGCCGGCCCTTCGGCGCGGAGGTCTACCCCGCCCACAAGAAATGGTGCGACGAATACTTTTTCCTGAAGCACCGCAACGAGACGCGCGGCATCGGCGGACTGTTCTTCGATGACCTCAACGCCGGCGGCTTCGATCACTGCTTCGGCTACATGCGCAGCGTCG
>PUOZ01000199.1 GCA_003553165.1 Thioalkalivibrio sp. | reverse complement strand
CCTCGCGGGTGACGAGGTCCATGCGGTCGAAGCCCTGGTGCAGGGTCGAGCGGACCTGGCGTTCCACGTCCTTCTGGAAGCTGCGCACGGATTCCGGCAGGCTCTCGGTGATGCGGCGGGCCAGGTCGTCGAAGGTCTTCGGATCGATCATGCGTCTACTCCGGAAGTGAGGATTGTCGCTCAGGATAACGCACCCGGGCTGGCAGATCTCTTACTGGGGGGCTCACTAGAGGGGCCTCACTGCGAGGCCGAACGGCCGCCGTCCACGGGCACCACCTGGCCGGTGATGTAGGGCGCATCGCGCAGCAGGAACAGCACGGTGCGTGCGATGTCGCTGGGGTGGCCCTGGCGCTTCAGCGCGGTGCGCTCGACCATGGCCTCGTGGCTGCCGACGTTGGCCAGGTCCTCCGGCAGCAGGATGGCGCCCGGGGCCACGCCGTTCACGCGCACCTCCGGGCCGAGCTCGCGGGCGAAGGCCTGGGTCAGCGCCCACAGGCCCGCCTTGGCGGCGGAGTAGAGCGGGTAGCCCTTCAGCGGACGCAGCGCGTGGATGTCGACGATGTTGACCACCGCGCCTCTGGTTTCCCGCAGCGCGGGTGCGCAGGCCTGGGTCAGGAACAGCGGCGCCTTCAGGTTCGACCCCATCAGGTCATGCCAGTGTTCGCCGGTGATCGTCCCCAGCGCTGTGGCGTAAAACGTCGAGGCGTTGTTGACCAGGTAATTGAGGTGTCCGTACTCGGCGACGGCGCGTTTGCCAAGGTCTGTCGTTGCGCCCTCGTCGAGCAGGTCGGCCTGCAGCAGGCGTGCGCTGTCGGACCGGTCTGCGTTCAATTCGGCGGCGAGGGTGGCGGCGGCCTCCCGGGAACCGCGATAATGCAGCAGTACGTTGATGCCCGCACGGTGCAGGGTTCGCGCGATCTCGGCGCCGATCCTGCGCGCCGCGCCGGTGATCAGCACCACTTCATGGGGCCGGCCGTCGTTGCCTGCCGCACTCGTTTCCAGCACTTGGGTCGCTCCGGTCATGGCTGATGGTTGATCGTCCAGAATCTAGCACAGCGCCCACGACGCGGCCCGGGCCCGAGCCCGACGCGGAGTCCCTGGCGCTGTCCGCGCGCCTGTACGATCTCGTGCGCGCCGAGATTGCGGCGGGCGACGGATTCCTGCCCTTCCCCCGTTACATGGAGCTGGCGCTGTACGCGCCGGGGCTGGGCTATTACGTGAACGGGCTGCGCAAGTTCGGCCCGGAGGGCGATTTCGTCACCGCGCCGGAGCTGTCCTCGCTGTTTGGGGCCACCCTCGCGCAGTGGCTCGGCCCGGTGCTGATCGACGAGCGTTGCGAGATCCTGGAGTTCGGTGCCGGCAGCGGGCGCCTGGCGGCCGACGTGATCACCCGGCTCGACGATCTCGGTGTCCGCCTGGAGCGATACCGGATTCTCGAGGTCAGCCCCGACCTGCGCGCGCGTCAGCAGGCGCTGCTCGCGACGCGGCTTGGTTCGGAGCGCCTGGTCCGGGTGGAGTGGCTGGATGCCCTCCCGGAGGAACCGATCCGGGGCGTGGTGCTGGCCAACGAGGTGCTGGACGCGATGCCGGTGGAAGTCTTCGCCTGGCGGGATGGGCAGGTGCTGCAGTGCGGGGTCGCCGTCGTCGGCGAGGGTCTGGGATTCGCCGAGCGCCCGGCTCCACCGGGGCTGGAACGGATGGTGCGGGAACTGGAGCAGGCCACTGGCCCCTGGCCGGAAGGCTATGTGTCGGAGTGGCGGCCGGCGCTGGGTCCGTGGCTGCGCTCGGTTGCCGATTTGCTGGCGGAAGGCTTGGTCTGGATCGCCGATTACGGCCATCCGCGCTCCGCGTTCTATTCCCCGGAGCGCAGTACCGGGACGCTGCTGGGGTATTACCGGCAACAGGTCGTGTTCGACCCCTTCGCCTGGCCCGGCCTGATGGACCTGACTGCGAGCGTCGACTTCACCGCTGTGGCCGAGGGCGCGCAGGCGGCCGGGCTGGACGTCCTCGCCTACGCGGCCCAGGGCGAGTTCCTGCTCGGCGCCGGCCTTCCCGCGCTGTTCGAGCAGTCCGTCGCCGGCAACGACGACCCGCGGCTGATCATGCAACTGGGCCAGCAGGTGCGTATGCTCACCCTGCCCGGCGAGATGGGCGAGCGCTTCCAGGTGATGGTGCTGGGGCGCGGCTGTACGCTGCCGCCGTCGACGTTTCCGGATCGCCGAGAGCGGTTGTGAAGGTCAAGGGGGTGAAGGGTTTCTGATTCGTGGTGAAACGCTCCTGAAAGGATAAACAGATGGATTGGTTGCAGGTCTGGGTGCTGGCGCTGGTGCAGGGGCTGACGGAGTTCCTGCCGATCTCCAGCGCCGCGCATTTGATCCTGGTGCCGGTACTGACCGCCTGGGAAGATCAGGGGCTGGCCTTCGACGTGGCGACGCATGTCGGGACGCTGGTCGCGATCGTGGCCTATTTCCGGCGCGAGATCGTCACCATCACCCAGGCTTGGTTCCGGCAGGTCGGGGGCCATGGCGCGACCCCTGAGTCGATGCTGGCCTGGGCGGTGATCTTCGGCACCCTGCCGGCGGCGCTCGCCGGACTGGCCTTCGCGGGCGTGATCGAGCACTCCCTGCGTTCGCCGCTGGTGATCGCGACCACCACCATCGGCTTCGCGTTGCTGCTGTGGCTGGCCGACTGGCGTGGCCGCGGAACCCGCGACGAGTTCAGCATCCGCTGGCGCGACATCGCGATCGTGGGTGGTGCCCAGGCCCTGGCGCTGATTCCTGGGACTTCGCGTTCCGGGGTCACGATGACCGCCGCGCTGCTGCTCGGCTTTTCGCGCAAGGCGGCGGCGCGGTATTCGTTCCTGCTGGCGATCCCGATCATCGCCCTGGCCGGTGCCTACGAGACCCTGAAGCTGGTGCAGTCGCCGCCGGACCAGGTCCACTGGCCGCAGTTGTTCGCCGGGGCGGTGATCGCCGGCATCGCCGCCTGGCTGTGCGTGCACTGGTTCCTGAAGCTGATCGAGCGCATCGGCATGCTGCCATTCATCGTCTACCGGCTGATCCTGGGTGCCTTCTTGCTCTGGGTTTTCCTGTGAGCGTAGTGTTGGAGGGCGAAGGGGGGTTTTTACCGCGAAGACCGCGAAGACCGCGAAGAAAGGCGCTTTTGATGGGCGGTCTGACCGCGATCTTCGAAAGTCGGATTCCGGCGCCTCCGGCATGCAGGGGGACTAAACGTGTCAATTAGATCACGGCCCTCGCAAGCCGGGGAGCCAGCCTCGGCAACGCCGCTCAACCTAAAAAATCTTCGTGGTCTTCGCGGTCTTCGCGGTGAAAAATGCCCTTCTCCAAACCAAGGCCGCCGGAACGGTGTCCATTGAACATGCGTGTACTGGGAATCGAGACCTCCTGTGACGAGACCGGCATCGCGATCGTCGATGCCGAGGCAGGGCTGCTGGCGCACCGGTTGTACAGCCAGGTGGACCTGCACGCGGTGTACGGCGGCGTGGTGCCGGAGCTGGCCTCGCGCGACCACATCCGGCGCATCCTGCCGCTGTTGCGCGAGGTCCTGGACGAGGCCGGCGTGCGTGGTCCGGAGCTGTCGGCGGTGGCCTATACCGCTGGCCCGGGTCTGCTCGGCGCGTTGCTGACCGGGGCATCGGTGGCGCGCGCGCTGGCCTATGGCTGGGGCGTGCCGGCGCTCGCCGTGCATCACCTGGAGGGTCACCTGCTGGCGCCGTTGCTGGACGACGGCGCTCTGGACTTTCCGTTCCTGGTGCTGCTGGTGTCCGGGGGGCACACGCAGCTGATCCACGCGCGCGCACTGGGCGACTACGAACTCCTGGGCGAGAGCATCGACGATGCCGCCGGCGAGGCCTTCGACAAGACTGCCAAGCTGTTGGGGCTGGGTTACCCCGGCGGCCCGGCACTGTCCCGCTTGGCCGAGACCGCGGCGTCCGGGGATCTGCGTCTGCCGCGCCCGATGCTGGACCGGCCCGGGCTGGACATGAGCTTCTCCGGGTTGAAGACCGCGGTGCTGACCGTGGTGCAGAAGGGACAGTATGCGCCGGAAGTCATCGCCCGAGCCTTCGAGGAGGCGGTGACCGATACCCTGGTGGAAAAGACCCGGCGGGCGCTGGCGGCGAGCGGCGCGCCGGTGCTGGTCGTCGCCGGCGGGGTTGCCGCGAACCGCCCTCTGCGCGCCGGTCTGCGGGCGATGGCCGAGGCGCAGGGGGTGCCGGTATTCTTCCCCCGCCCGGCCTTCTGCACCGACAACGGGGCAATGATCGCGCTGGCCGGGCTGCGGCGCCTGCAGGCCGGCGCGGTCGATCCCGGGCTGGCGATCCGCGCCCGTGCGCGCTGGCCGCTGACGGAGCTGGCGGAATCCTGACGCCGGCTGGCACCACGAGCAGAGCGATCCGCTTGGGGCACATTTTTTCTACCACGAAGGACACGAAGACACGAAGGGTTTTAGGGGGGGCAGCGCGGCATCCATCCTCTCGAGAGCCACGCCTCGGCGTGAGAAACGGACGGCGCAGGCGGCTTGTCCGTGGCGCGCAACGATCACCACAAGCCCCACCCAAGCAATCTTCGTGTTCTTCGTGGTGAAAAATCCCTTTTGATCAGCACCAAAGCTTCGCAGGTGGTCGAATTGGTGCTGTTTCCAGGGGCGCCCCTGTGGGAAGCCAGCCTCTG
>PUOZ01000183.1 GCA_003553165.1 Thioalkalivibrio sp. | reverse complement strand
GCCTGATCGGACTCGCCGTCATGGGCCAGAACCTGGTTCTCAACATGGCCGATCACGGCTACCGGGTGGCGGTCTTCAACCGCACCACGAGCCGGGTGGACGAATTCATGGAGGGACCGGCCAGGGGCCACTCCATCATCGGCTGCCACAGCATGGAGGAACTGGTGGAGAGCCTCGAACGGCCCCGCAAGGTCATGCTGATGGTCAAGGCCGGCACGGTCGTGGACCAGTTCATCGACAGCCTGGCGCCGTTGCTGGATCCCGGCGACGTGATCATCGACGGCGGCAACTCGCATTACCCCGACTCCACCCGGCGCACCCGGGAACTGCGCGAACGCGGCCTGCGCTTCATCGGTACCGGCATCTCGGGCGGCGAGGAAGGCGCCCGCCATGGTCCATCCATTATGCCGGGTGGCGACCCGGAGGCCTGGCCGCTGGTCCAGGAGATCTTCCAGTCCATCGCCGCGCAGGTGGATGGCGAACCCTGCTGCCGCTGGGTCGGCCCCGACGGCGCCGGGCACTTCGTGAAGATGGTGCACAACGGCATCGAGTACGGCGACATGCAGCTCATCACCGAGGCCTACGCGCTGATGGACCGGGCCCTTGGCATGGACCATGACGCCATGGCCGCGGTATTCGCGGACTGGAACAAGGGCGTCCTGGATTCCTACCTGATCGAGATCACCGCCGAGATCCTGGCCACCAAGGACACGGATGGCTCCCCGCTGGTAACCCGGATTCTGGATACTGCCGGGCAGAAAGGCACCGGCAAGTGGACCGCGATCAGTGCCCTGGAACTGGGGGTGCCGCTGACCCTGATCGGCGAGGCCGTCTTCGCCCGCGTGCTGTCGTCGCTGAAGGACGAACGCGTGCGCGCAGCCGGTATCCTCGGGGCTCCACCGCAACCGGATTCCGCGGCGTCCGGGGACGATCTGCCGGCCCTGCACGACGCCCTCTACGCCTCCAAGATCATTTCCTACGCCCAGGGCTTCATGCTCATGCGCGAGGCCGCACGGGTCGAAGGCTGGACGCTGGACTACGGCGACATCGCGCTGATGTGGCGGGGCGGCTGCATCATCCGCAGCGCCTTCCTGAACGACATCAAGGTAGCCTACGACCAGGACCCGCAGTTGCAGAACCTGGTCCTGGACGGGTTCTTCACCCGCGCACTGCGGCAGGCGGAATCCGGCTGGCGGCGGGCGGTGATCCTGGGCGTCGAACACGGCGTGGCCACGCCGGCCTTCGCCTCGGCGCTCAGCTATTTCGACGGCTACCGCAGCGCGCGCCTGCCCGCCAACCTGCTGCAGGCGCAGCGCGACTACTTCGGCGCGCACAGCTATGAGCGGGTCGACCAGGACCGCGGCACCTTCTTTCACACGGACTGGACCGGGCGCGGCGGCGATGTGGCCTCGTCCACCTACGAGGCCTGAGCCATGGAACACACCCTCTCCCCCTGCACCCTGATCATCTTCGGCTCCACCGGAGATCTGTCGCGGGTCAAGCTCATGCCGGCCCTGTACCACCTGGAGGCGGCCGGTCGCCTGCCCGAATCCTGCCGCATCGTCGCCACCGGGCGGCGACCCTGGGACCGTGAGCGCTGGCTCAAGGAAATGCGGGGCATGCTCGAAGGGCAGGTCCGCGGACCCATCGAAACCGCCATCCTGGAACGACTGGAAGCCCGGCAGGACTATTTCCGGGGTGACATCACCGAGCCCGAAATGTACACGGCGCTCGCGCAGTGGCTGGGCGAAAGCAGCGACCTTCCGGACAACCTCGCGATCTACCTGGCCATCCGACCGGCGGAGTTCGGCGTCGTAACCGAGAACCTGAGCCGCACCGGCCTGCTCACCGAAGACGGCGGCTGGCGGCGTGTGGTGATCGAGAAGCCCTTCGGTTACGACCTCGAGAGCGCCCAGGCCCTGCAGCGGCGTCTGTCCCGGTTTCTCAACGAGGAACAGATCTACCGAATCGATCACTACCTGGGCAAGGAGATGGTCCGCAACCTCTTGGTGTTCCGGTTCGCGAACCTGATGCTGGAACCACTGTGGAACCGCAATTACATCGACCACGTGCAGATCACCCAGGCCGAGACGCTGGGCGTGGGCACGCGGGCCGCCTACTACGACGGTGCGGGCGCACTGCGCGACATGCTCCAGAGTCACCTGATGCAGCTCTTCACACTGGTGGCGATGGAACCCCCGGCCTCGATGGCGGCCGAGGATCTGCGCGACGAGAAGGTCAAGGTACTGAAATCGGTGCGCCCGATCACTCCCGGCGCGGTTCATGCCCAGGCCTTTCGCGCGCAGTACGGCCCCGGGGTCATCAATGGCGAGAGAGTACGGGGTTATCTGGAAGAGGCTGACGTGCCGCCGGACAGCGTCACCGAGACCTATGCGGCCATGAAGCTGTACGTGGACAACTGGCGCTGGCGCGGCGTGCCCTTCTACCTGCGTACCGGCAAACGCATGGCCGAGGGCACTTCACACATCATGATCCGGTTCAACCAGCCCCCGCAGCAGCTCTTCCGCGGTACCCAGGTCCAGAACGTCGAGAGGAACTGGCTGGTGATCGGCGTGCAGCCTTCCGAGTGCATCAGCATGCAGCTCACCGCCAAGCAGCCGGGGCTGGAGATGAAAACCCGGCAGGTCGCCCTGAACGCGGGCCTGAGCCCGACCGAGGGATCCGGAACCGGCGCCTACGAGGGGCTGCTGCTGGATATCATGGAAGGAGACCGTTCCCTGTTCCTGCGTTACGACGAGGTGGAATACGCCTGGCGGATCGTCGATGCCGTACTGAAAACCTGGTCGGTAGAGCGCGACTTCATCCACACCTACCCGGCGGGAAGCTGGGGTCCGGACGAGAGCCGGCGCCTGTTCGAGAAGGAAATCGACGCATGGCGGCACAGCAAGGAACCCTGACGCGCGACCGGCCGTAAACCGCCCGTTATGGAGTGCGGGAGCTTGCTGCCGCTATTCGACGCCGGGGTGCCCCAACCCCAAAGAGCGGCAGCAAGCCGCCGCACTCCATGATCGGCGCAAATCGGCCCGAGGCGGGGCGGGCTATCCAGGAGTCCGCCTACGCTCCGATCAGGGCCGCCGCCTCCCGATCCAGGTGCCACTCGACCTCGCCGTCCTTCGGCACTACCAGTGAAGAGGGAAAGTCGCGCCGGGGACCATCCGCAAGCACGCGGGCCAGGGTCGCCGCCTTCCCCGCACCGGTCACCAGGAAGACCACGTTGCGCGCGGCGTTGAGGAGCGGCAAGGTCAGACTGAGCCGCCAGCTATCCATGCGCGGCACATACACCTCTGCCACCAGGCGTTCCTCGTCGAGAATCGGGGTATCGGGAAACAGCGAGGCCGTGTGCCCGTCGTCGCCCATGCCCAGCAGCACCAGATCGAAGCGAGGTACGGGGGCTCCGTCGCCCGGGATCTCGCGGACCAGCCGTTGGGCATAAAGCCCGGCGGCCTTGGCGGGATCCGGATGCCCGCCGGGCATGGGATGGAACGCCGGGGCCTCCGACAGATCGGCCAATAGCGATTCCCTGACCATGCGCTCGTTGCTGTCCGGATGATCGGACGGCACGCAGCGTTCATCACCAAGGAAAAGCTTCACGCGGCTCCAGGGGATGTCCAGATCAAAGGGCGGCGCGGCCAACAACCGGTAGAGCTGTTTCGGGGTCGAGCCCCCGGCAAGCGCCATGGTGGCAACACCACGTTGCTCGACCGCCGCGCTCAGCAGGGTCGCGATGCGGCGGGCCGCGACGCGCATGACCTCGCTGGCGTCGCTACCCACGATCACCACAGGACTGCCGGGCACAGGGCTCACCATCGGACTCTGTCCGCGACCGGCCAACGGCACCCGAGCCGGGGGTTCAGTGGGAGTGACCTTCGGGACCGTGCGCGTGGCCGTGCGCCTGTTCCTCCTCTGAGGCATCGCGCACCTCAACCACGGTGACGTCGAAGGTCAGCGTCTCGCCGGCCAGGGGATGGTTCGCGTCGATGGTCACGTGTTCCGCATCCACGCCGGTGACGGTAACGATCTGGGTGCCGCCCTGCTCGGACATCGTCTGGAACTGCATACCGACGGTGACATTGTCCGCATCCTCGAACATCTTGCGCGGCACGGCCTGACGCAGTGAGTCATCGCGTTCGCCGTAGGCCTCCGCCGGAGTAACCGTCACCTTCAGGCTGTCCCCGACGACCTTGCCCTCGAGGGCCGATTCCAGACCGGGGATGATGTTCTGATGCCCCTGCAGGTAGGCCATCGGCCCGCGCTCGGAGGAGCTGTCGATCACCTCACCCTGGGCGTTGGTCAGCGTGTAGTCGATCGATACGACCTTGTTTGCGGCAATTTGCATCGTGAATCCCGGGATTTCGTTCAACGGCCGCGCAGTTTACGTGGATTGGATACGCAAACCAAGAAACGGCCGTCGTCGCGCAGGATGCCCTTCAGCCGCCCGCACTCGAACGAACGCGGCGCAGCGTACCCCGATCGCGCACGAAGCGCGCTCCGGCGGGTTGCGGTATTTGCAGGACATCGCCTTGCATCTGAGGGGTGGGCGCATCTTTATTATCAATCCGATAGCGGACGATTCGTGTAAATCAGGTCAGCAGATGCGCGGAAGCTGCTCGCCGGAGAGCCAGTCGACGTTGCGGCGGCCGCCGAAGCTGGTCTCCATCTGCACGAAGCCGT
>PUOZ01000192.1 GCA_003553165.1 Thioalkalivibrio sp. | reverse complement strand
CGAGGCGCAGGGTCGGGTGGCCGACGGCCGCGGTCATGCGCCGGACCTGCCGGTTGCGGCCCTCGGTCAGGGTGATGGCGAGCCACCGGGTCGGGATCAGCCGCCGCGTGCGCACCGGGGGTTCCCGCGGCCAGAGTTCGGGCGGGTCGATCGCCTCGACCCGCGCCGGTCGCGTCAGCCCGTCGCGCAGCTCCACGCCCTCGCGCAGCGCCTGCAGCGCCGCGGGCGAGGGAATCCCCTCCACCTGTACCCAGTAGGTCTTGCTGGTCCGGTGCACGGGGTTGCTGAGCCTGGCCTGCAGCCCGCCGTCGTCGGTCAGGACCACCAACCCCTCGCTGTCGCGATCGAGTCTTCCGGCCGCGTGCACGCCAGGGATGGGAATGAAGTCGGCGAGCGTCGGCCGGCCCTCGGGATCGGTGAACTGGGTCAGTACGCCCCAGGGCTTGTTGAACAGGACGACCCGGGCCATGTCAGTCGCAATGCGCCGTGACCTTCTCGGCGAAGTGTCGGCCGAGGTCAGCCTCGCCGGTCTGGTTGTAGTCCAGGGCCAGCGCCCTGGCGACGATCATCGGGTCGGGCCGCGGCTTGAGGATGTCCAGCCGGCAGGGGCCCGTGCTCAGCTCGAGCCGCGGGGGCGTCGCGGGCTCGTGCAATACCTCGATGAAGTACGTGGGGTCGTAGATCGCGTAGCGCAGCGTCTGCGTGCGTGGATCGACCGGTTCGGCGAGCCTCAGCCGAAACTGGAACCGGATCTGGCGATCCCGCATGACCAGTTCCGCCGGCCCCTCCGGCCGGACGGCGATGCCGCGGTCGTCGGCATGGACTTCCGTGTACCAGTGGTACTCGCCCAGGTTGTCGAGGATCTCGGCGCCCAGGTTGGCGAGTTTCTCTTCCGGTGTCGCGCCCTCGAACTGCTCCATCGCGTCGTCGTGCAGATACCGGCTGTAGGTCGGGTCGATGATCCAGGTCTGTGCAATCCCGGTGACCTCGTCTTCCGGGTTGGTCTCGAAGACGATCACGATGTCGATCCAGGCGTGGGGGTGGGCGATGGCCTGGGGTGCGGGCCACCACCAAAGGCACAGGGCGGCCAGCAGCCAGGCGACGGTGTGCCCGCGCTGGCTAGGCCCCCGCGCCGGGCTTTGGCACACAGCGCGCTTCATGGCCCGACTCCGACCTGTGCCGGGGCTTCGGGGCTCCGGCGGTGGAGCGCATCGGCAATCGCCAGCAGGCGCCGGCCATAGCCGGACGCGACGCCGAGCTCCTGCAGTCGCTCCGACGCGCCGGGTCGAGCCCCGCGCGGATACATCGTTCCCAAGCTTGGCAGGCCGGGGATATCGTTGACCAGGCCGGTGAGTCGGCGCGCCAGCCGCAGGTCATCGCCTCCGGCCGCCACCTGCTCGGCGATGCGCGCGGCGCCCCGGATCCTGCAGTTCCGGATTCCCGCCGGATCGGCCAGGATCGCATTCAGGTCTCCGAACCGGCGCAGCATGCGCGCGGCGGTGCCCGGGCCGACCCCGGCGAGCCCCGGAATGTTGTCGCTGCGGTCACCGGCCAGCGCGAGCATGTCCGCCACCTGCTCCGGGCGGATGCGCAGCCGTCGCTCGATGTCGGCGCGCGCGAGCGCGGTGCCACGTTCCGGGTCGCGCAAGCGGTCCTCGGCTCCCAGAATGACCTGGGTGAGGTCCTTGTCGGCGCTGAGCACGTCGATCCGGCAGCCCTGCGCTCGCGCCGTGCTTGCGAGACTGGCAATCAGGTCGTCGGCCTCGAAGTCGGGGTGGGCCAGCTGCGTCAGGCCCAGGCAGTCCAGCACTTCGCGGATGCGCTGGAACTGCGTGCGCAGGGCCTCGGGCGCGGGCGGCCGGTGGGCCTTGTAGGCAGGGTAGATGCGGTGGCGGAAGCCGCTGCGCAGGCTGGTGTCGAAGGCGAAGGCCAGCGGGCCCGGCGGAAGCGCCGGCAGCCACTGGCAGAGGGAGTGCACGAAACCGTGCACGGCGCCCCCGGGACGTCCCAGGGCATCCGGCTGCTCGCCGCGGGAGAACCAGGCGCGGAACACGAAGATGCTGCTGTCGACGAGGGTCGCGACCTCCGCCCCCGCGGTCGGGGCCGCGGGATGCGTGGGTCCGGACCCCGGCGCCGGAGCGAGAACCGGACCGGGGCTCACTGGAGCCGGGCGATGTCGGCGCGGACGCCGGCCAGCGAGGCGTCGAAGGCCTTCTGTTCCTCGGCGTTCAGGTCCAGTTCGATGATCTTCTCCATGCCGTCTGCCCCCAGGACGCAGGGCACGCCCATGGCCACGTCGGTGGCCCCGTACTCGCCGTCCAGCAGCGCGACGGTCGGCAGCACGCGCCGCCGGTTGATCACGATGGCCTCGACCATGGCCTTGATCGCCGCCGCCGGCGCATCGTAGGCGCTGGAGGTCTGTTTCAGCGCCAGGATCTCGGCGCCGCCGTGGCGGGTGCGCTCGACGATGCGGTCGATCGCCTCCTGGTCCATGAAGTGGTGCAGCGGCAGGCCGTTGATGCCCGAGTAGCGCAGCATGGGTACCATTGCGTCGCCGTGGCCGCCCAGCACCAGGGTGTGGATGTCGCGGGTCGACAGGCCGGTCTCCAGTGCGACGAAGGCCGCCATTCGGGAGGCGTCGAGTACGCCGGCCTGGCCGAAGACCCGCGAGCGATCCCAGCCGGTCTTCTGCCAGGCCCGGTAGGTGAGCACGTCCACCGGGTTGGACACGACCAGGATGCGGCTGTCCGGCGCCTCGCGCATCACGTCGACCAGGATGCCGTCCAGGATCTCGACGTTCTTTTCCAGTACGTCGGAACGCGACATGCCGGGCTTGCGCGGCAGACCGGCGGTGATCACGACCAGTTCCGCACCGGCGATCACGCCCGGGTCGGAATCGCCCGTGAGGCGTGCGTCGAAACCGAAGAGCGGGGCCGTCTCCTGGATGTCCAGCGCGGCGCCGGCGGCCGCGCCCTCGCGAACGTCCAGCAGCGCAATCTCGCGCGCCAGGTCGGACTCCGCAAGGAATTGTGCGGTCGACTCGCCGACGCGCCCTGCACCGATGATGGCGATCTTGAACATGTCTGCGTCCTCCGGGTTGTGGTTTCGGGTCAGGCGGTTCCCGTGTCCCGCCGACTTGGGACAGGCGGTGCGTGCGGATGTTCAGGTTCGGGCCATGCCGCTATCCCTGGCCGGTTGCGCCACTGCGGTCGGTGTCATCCCGCGTGGCGGTGGGTGGGGCGACACGAATGGCAGGTTTCCCGCACGGGCCACCAGTTTAATGCCTCGCCCGGTGGCGCGCATGCGCCGGCACTGCCCCATCGCGGCCAGAGGCCGCTCCTACGGCGTGATCGGCCGCGCACAGATCCATCACCGCGTAGGAGCGACCTCCGGTCGCGATCCGTCCTTATGCCCGGATCCCGGGTAACGCTGGTTCAGCGCACCGGGTGGGTCGGGATCGGGCCACGCCGGGCCTGCTCGTAGAGCGGCTGCATCTGGCTGGCGAGGATCGCCAGGTCGCGCTGGCGGGATTGCGGCGCCGGGTGGGTGCTCAGAAAGACCGGTTGGCGTGTCGCCGCCTTGCTCGCCATCTTGCCCCAGAGGCTCGCCGCGGCGTCCGGCCGGAAGCCCGCTCTGGCCGCGAGTTCGATCCCGATGCGGTCGGCCTCGGCCTCCATCTGACGGCTGTTCGGCAACTGCACCGCGATCAGGGCCGCCAGTCCCGCGCCGGTCAGGGCAAGCCCCGAACGTTCTCCGGTCGCCGCGTAGGTTGCCAGCGCAAGGTTGCTGGCCAGGGCCACCGACATCTTCTCGGCGGAGTGCGACGACAAGGCGTGTGCGATTTCGTGGCCGATGATCTGCGCCAGCTCATCGTCGGTGAGCTCGAGTTGCTGGATGATCCCCGTGTAGATGGCCATTTTGCCGCCGGCCATGGCGAAGGCGTTGATGGTGTCGGGTTCATCGATGACCGACATCTCCCAGTCCCAGTCCGCCGTCTCGGGGCGGTAGCGCACGGCCTGGGCGACCACGCGCTCGGTGATGCCCTGCACCCGGCGCTTGGTCTGCGGGTCGCTGTCGATCCGGCCTTCCTTGCGCGCTGGCGAGAGCATCTCGGCGTAGGCCTGCCGCGATGCGGCAATGGCCGAGCTCTCGGAGACCAGCATCAGTTGCGAGCGGCCGGTGACGGGGTTGGTGGCGCAGCCCGGCAGCAGCAGGGTGAGCGCAGTCAGCAGGACCAGGAGGCTGCGCCATGGCGTCCATCGCAGGGCGCGGTGCTGGGGGTTCGGCCAGAGCTTCATGGTGGGGTACCTCGCGCATCATGGGGGGCCGGAAAGTGGCGACCCTTTCCCGAATCTTAGCGCGCTGGCACTGAACCGGCCCTTAACCCAGCAGCCTGTCGCGTCCGGCAAACGAAACAGGCACCCCAGAGAGGGGTGCCCGGAGGCAACGCTTCGGTGATGCGGGGCGCTGCGCGGCCGCCCCTCTGGTTCAGAAGCCGTAGCGGCGACGGAACTTGTCGACCTGCCCGGCGGTGTCGAGCATCTTCTGCTTGCCGGTGTAGAAGGGGTGGCACTGCGAGCAGACGTCGAGGTGCATCTCGCCTCCGGAGAAGGTCGAGCGCGTCTCGAAGGTGTTTCCGCAGCTGCAGGTCACCTTGACATCGTTGTACTTCGGGTGGATGTTCGCTTTCATGTTTCTGGCTCG
>PUOZ01000351.1 GCA_003553165.1 Thioalkalivibrio sp. | reverse complement strand
GTCGTCGACGACGCCGCGTGGTGGCGCCGGGAGCTCGAGGCCCTCGACGACGAGCTCACCGGCCAGCGGCCCGGCCGCGAGGTCGCGGTGCGCGCGCGGGCGGAGCTGCTGCTCGTCGCCGCGTCGCGCTGCGCGCTCGTCGAGCGTCCGGCTGCCCAGCCGCAGGGGACCGTTCAGCGGTACCCGGTAGCCCCAAAGGTCCAGGCGCGCCACTGCCCCGAGGGGCGCCGCGATCATGGCTGCCGCTTGAACTTGCCGAAGTCCGGCCTGCGCTTTTCCAGGTAGGCGTTGCGCCCTTCCTGCCCTTCCTCGGTCATGTAGAACAGCATCGTGGCGTTCCCCGCGAGTTCCTGGATGCCCGCCTGACCGTCGGTCCCGGCATTGAACGCGGACTTGAGCATCCGCAGGGCGATCGGGGAATGTTCCAGGATCTGTCGGCACCAGGCCACCGTTTCCCGTTCCAGCTCAGCCAGCGGCACGACTGTGTTCACAAGCCCCATGTCCAGGGCTTCACGGGCATCGTACTGGCGGCACAGGAACCAGATCTCCCTTGCCTTCTTCTGGCCCACGACGCTGGCGAGGTAACTGGCGCCGAAGCCGCCGTCGAAGGAACCGACCTTCGGGCCGGTCTGGCCAAAACGCGCGTTCTCCGCGGCAATGGTCAGATCGCAGATGACGTGCAGGACATGTCCACCGCCGATGGCGTAGCCCGCGACCATGGCGATCACCGGTTTCGGGCAGCTGCGGATGTCCCGCTGCAGGTCCAGCACGTTCAGGTGATGAACGCCTTCATCGTCCCGGTAGCCCGAGTCGCCCCGAACCCGCTGATCCCCACCGGAGCAGAACGCCAGATCACCCTGACCCGTCAGGACGACCACCCCGATCTGGTCATCGAAGCGGGCATCGGCCAGCGCCCGCTGCATCTCCTTCACCGTTATGGGCCGAAAGGCATTGCGAACCTCGGGGCGGTTGATGGTGATCTTCGCGATCCCCTCCGCCTTGTGATAGCGGATGTCGCGGTAATCGCCGGAACAATCCTGCCAGTCCAGGGCAGGGACGATGGAGGAGGAATCGGCAGCGGATGGTCTCATGGAGAGGCGTGCTCGACGGTGCACATGCGATGAATGAACCCCGCCACCGCTTCCGGCGCCAGGGCATGGCAGTTATGCCCGAGGCCATCCAGTTTGACAAGGGTGAAGTTGGGGACCAACCCGGCCATCCGGTCGCCGACGACGCAGAATTTCCCATCCAACTGCCCCGCCAGGAATCCGATGGGCATGGTGAGCCGAGGCAGGTCATCCCAGCGGTTGGGCTGCCGGGCCAGGCTGGTGGAACGCAGCACCTCCGAGAGGATACCCGGCAACTGCGCGGAGCGGCGCGCGATGAAGGCGCGGCGTTGCTCGTCCGAAAGCGATGCGAACACCGGTTGCCGATACCAGTCATCGAGTACCCGTGGCCACGGTTCGGTCTCGAAACGGCGCGCCCAGTCGGCGTCGACGACAGCACGTTCCGCCCGTTCGCCGGCCAGGGGGAGGCCGGGGTGGGCCGCTTCGAGCATCAGGGCACTGATCCGGTGCGGATGCCGGCAGGCGAGATCCAATGCCAGCCGTCCACCCAGCGAGTAGCCGACCAGTGCGAACCGGGGCGGCAACAGCGGTTCCAGCTTGCGCCACAGCAATTCCGAATAGGCTGCGAAGGGGTCCTCTCCAACAACCGGATCCAGGGGTCTGCCATCGTGCCCTGGCAGATCCGGCAGCAGACAGCGAAACCGGGGCTGCAGAAAACGCGCCACCCCGGCCCAGTCTCCCCCCGTACCCAGGAAGCCGTGTAGCATCACGACCGTCGGATGCCCCGCAGCCCCGACCTTCAGCACGCGTCGTCGCCCCGGAGCCGACGGCTCAGTTCTTGCAGCAGTTCCGCGCTGTGCCCAGGTGCAAAGCGCAGCTCGATGAGCGTGCAGCCCTGTCGTGCGCAGGCTTCGACATACTCCGCGCGCAGCGCCGGGGCCGATGCGGGACACGCGTACCGCACGCCGAACTGCACAGCGGCGTATTGAAAATTCAGGCCGTGGGGAAGCTGAAACAGGGTCTCGAACCACTCGCCCTGTTCCTTTGCTGGCAACAGGTTAAAGATTCCACCGCCATCGTTGTTGAGGACCACGATCACCAGGGGCCTCGGACTGCGCGCGGCCAGCGCCAGGCTGTTCAGGTCGTGCAACAGGGACAGATCGCCCAGCAACAGCGTCACTCCTCCTGCATACCTTTGGATGAAACCGCAGGCGGTGGCGAGCAGGCCGTCGATGCCGCTGGCGCCCCGGTTGGTCACGCAGGCGTTACCGAACCGGGCGCGCGCGAACAGGTCCATCAGGCGGATACTGAGGCTGTTGCCCGGCAACAGTGCCATGGCCGGCGGAATCTCCTCGCTGATGATGCGGGCCGCCGCGAGTTCCGAGAAGCTCTCGACGAGAAAACCGTCCACGCGGGCACTCAGCTCCCGGGCAATGGATGTCAGTCCCAGGTCTGTTTGCGGGGACACGACCAGTTTCCTGCAGAATGCGGGGATATCCGCCTGAATCGCGACGGCCCGGTGTTCCGGGTCCAGATAGGATGAGTGACGGCTGATCAGCCAACGTTGGCCGTCGAAGGCCGAGAGCCACTGGTTGAGCCGCTTCCCCGTCAGGCGCCCTCCAAACTGAAGAACCTGTTCCACTCCCTCCAGTGCAGCCAGTCCGCGCGGGCTGGCAAACAGGAGGTCCGGCCCTTCCAGTACGGCGGGGTCGTGCAGCAGGCGCAGCTGGCTGCCGATGTCGGCCACGATGGGTATCCCGCAGCGTTGCCCCAGCGCGAGTACGGCATCGGCCTCTTCCGCTTCGAGCCGCCCGGCCACCAGCAGCAAAGGACCGGCCAGGCCTCCCAGGCCAGCCGGTTCCAGGGCCCTCGCCGGGTTCCCGTGGCTGCCGTCCTCGAGGTCCGCCAGCCAGGCGCTGAAGTCCTGCTGACCCGGTGCTCCGTACAGTGGTTCACGGAAGGGCACGTTGATGTGCACGGGACCCGCGTCGACCCCGCGCAACCGGCTGAGGACACCGTCGAGCTCCCGGCCCAGACGCCCTGCCGACCAGGACGGGTCGGGGGAGGGCAACCGGAGTTCGCCGCGGACGTGGGTCGCGAAGATTCCCCGTTGGTTGATGGCCTGGTTCGCGCCGCAGCCGTGCAGTTCCTCGGGCCGGTCGGCGCTGATCGCGATCAGGGGTCGGTGGTCCTCGAAGGCCTCCACCAGGGCCGGGTGCAGATTGGCGACCGCGGTCCCTGAGGTGGTGACGATGGCGACGGGCCTCCGTGCCGACTTGGCCAGCCCCAGCGCATAAAACGCGAGGCCGCGTTCGTCGAAGTGGCTATGCAGCGCGACATCAGAGTGATCCCGGCTGTAGCGGGCCGCGGCGAGAACGAGGGGTGCGCTGCGGCTGCCGGGGGCGATGCAGACGTCCTGGACCCCGTGCCCGCGGTGCAGCCGGTCCATCAGCACATATGCCCAGGCCTCGTTGATGTGGGTGAAACCTGTGTGTTTCAGCATCCCAGCACGGATAGGAAGGATTCGATCTTGGCTTCCAGTTCGTTCCATTCCGCCTCGGGATCCGAGCCGTCGACGATGCCCACGCCGGAATAGCACAGAATCCGATCCCGGTTCACCAGCGCGGAGCGGATGGCCACAGCGAACTCGGAGTGATGCGGCGAAACGATACCGACCGCACCGCTGTACCAGCCCCGCTGCACCGTCTCCTGACGCCGGATGAGCGCCTGCGCCGCGCCGCGCGGGAAGCCACAGACTGCGGGGGTCGGGTGCAGGGCCTGCAGGAGTTGAGCGTCCAGCACCCCGGGCTTCAGGGTGGCTCTGATTGGGAGATGGCGGTGCTGGATACGGTCCAGCTTGAAGACACCGGCTTCGCTTGGGCTATCGGTGTCGGTCACCCAGGGTGCGATCTGGCTGCGCACGAAGCGGGTCACGAGATCGTGTTCATGCACCAGCTTGGGGTCGTCGCGCAGCCTGCGTTCCATGTCCGCGTCTTCCTCCCGGGTCAGACCGCGGCGAACGGTTCCTGCCAGGGATTCGGTCCGGACCTCCCGGTCCCACCGTCGGTAGAGCCGCTCCGGCGAGCAGCCCATGAACAGGTCATTCGCCTGCTCCATCGCAAAGCCGAAACTATCGGGATTCGTATTGCACCAGCGCTGCAGCACCATGAAGGGGGCCACGGGCGCCGTCAGGCGAAGTTCGACCCGGCGTGCCAGCACCGCCTTGTGCAGGCGGCCCTGCGCGATATCGCGAAGGATGTCGGCGATGCGCTCCCGGCACACGGGGAAGTCCATGTCGTCGATACGACGCGCAACGCTAGGCACATCCGCGTTTTGCAATGCCTGAGGCCGAAACTCCAGCTTGCACAGCAGCTCGATCAGGTGCGTCTTCATGCGCACGAACTCGCCGGGGGATTCCGCCAGCAGGTTCACCGCAAGGTGGTGTTCCAGGCCCCGCTGGCGAAGCTCGATCGCGGGGAGCACGAAGCGGGCAGCGGGGAAGGCGGACCATTCGTCCCTGCCGTTGTCACCGGCAAAGGCGAGGCCACCCAGGAAGAACGCATCCCGGCCCTCCAGGATCGTGTTGATCCTTGCCAGCAGCCGTGCGTGATCGTGAGCGGAATGCGCCACGAGTTCGGCGGCCGCACCGACCCCGGCG
>PUOZ01000335.1 GCA_003553165.1 Thioalkalivibrio sp. | reverse complement strand
TTCAAAGCGAATGGCCGGCAAGAAAGGCGGGATCAGGAACGTCGGGAACCACCGGTGGGTTCAACCTCGATCTTGGTCTTGAGATAGACCGCATGGGGCACATAGAGAAGGTCCGCGATCTGGCGCACGGTGGCCTCCTGCCGGGGATTCAGTTGGCCGTCGGCATAGGCGACGTGCCAGAGATCGAGCAGGATTCGCCGCTTGTCCGCGGGCGTCGCCCGGGCGTTGATCACGCGCACGAAGGGGTGCAGTGACAGCAGTTCGTCACTCTCCTGCCGGGCGAGCTGCACCAGTTGGTCCAGTTCCTCGGGGTTCAGGTCGAAGCCCGCCGCGAGACGATCGCGAATCGCGAGCAGCTCGTCGTCATGGATATGGAAATCCGCCCGGCTGACCTCGAAGAGCAGGGCAGCGGTGGCACGATGGATGTCCTGCTCGTCCATGGGCTCATCGCCGGGCGGTGTCCCGGTCCAGGCGCTGCCGCTGCGCAGGCTGCGGCGGAGGAGTTCAATCAGTTCCTTCATGCCGGAGTTAGAGCCGAAAAGGCTACAAGGATTCCCTCGGGCCGCAGACCCGGAGCCTTGAAGCGGAAACCTGGCGGCCCCGGGATCCAGGCACCCGCCTCGTGCCGGCGCGGCGCGCTCAGCCGAGGGCTCCGCCGCAGCTGGATCCTTGCCCGGCGGTGCAGCCATAGCAATGATCGGCAACGGCAATATCCCCGTCCATCAGTTGCCGCGGGTCCAGGTCACGGATGTGACTCCGGGGGCGGCCCGTGGCGGCCAGCGGAATATGCAGCATCTGGTTGAAATCGCAGTCGTACAGGTAGCCCTGCCAGTCGACCGAGATCAGCGAGCGGCACATCACCTGTTCCAGGTTCGCATCCTGGTGGGCGAGCCGGAGGGTCTGCATATAGTTGTTGTACTCGCCCTTGCGCGCGAGGGTTTTGGCGAAGCGGTTGATGGGCATGTTGGCGATCGTGTAAAGCCTGTTGAAGGCGATGCCGTAGTGGTTTTGCAGATACTCGTGGTAGGCGGCTTCCAGGGTGGCCTGCGGTGGCGGCAGTTGCGGTCCCTGGGGGTTGTAGACGAGATTCAGTTCAAGACGCGAGTGCGGTCGGCCGTAGCCCAGCGCATTCAGTTGGCGCAGTCCCGCCAGGCTTGCCTCGAAGACGCCGTCGCCGCGCTGGGCGTCGACGTTCTGTTCCAGGTAACAGGGCAGGGACGCGACGATCCCCACCCGCTGTTCCGCCAGGAACTGCGCGAGGTCTTCCTGTCCGGGCTGCGACAGGATGGTCAGGTTGCAGCGGTCCAGCACTTCGACGCCGAGGGCGCGCGCTTCGACGACCAGGTCGCGAAAATGGGGATTCAGTTCGGGGGCCCCGCCGGTCAGGTCCAGCGTCTCGATGGCTGCGCGCTCGAGGAAGGCGAGGATGTCGTCCACGGTCCCGCGCTGCATGATCTCCCTGCGGTTTGGGCCGGCGTTCACGTGGCAATGAAAGCAGGTCTGGTTGCAGACGTAACCGAGATTGGCCTGCACGGTCGTGAGGCGCCCACGCCGGACGCGCGGGAAGTCGTCGAGAAGGCGCATCGGTTCGGTCTGTGCCATGGTGCCGTCCGTCCTTATGGTGTTCGTGATCTCGGCTCGAAGGGGAGATGCTGCATTTATTCGGGCAGAAAGCGGATATTGCCGTACCAGGCGCGGGTTTGCTGCCCGGTGTTGTCGCAGTCGGTCATCACCGCGACCGCGTTGATCCGGTCCGGCTCGCGGTCATGATGACGGCGAAAGTCCTCGAGCACGTTCCGCCGCTCGGTGCGCCAGCCCTGGCCCGCGTGCTCCGCGCCTGCCACGGCGAGCATCCGAGCCTGGTCTGCGAAGGCGTTCGGCCAGTCGCTGCCCGGCTTCGAGGTACTGCTCCAGACGTAGTTCAGGGCGCGCGTGCGCCAGCGCAGGAACGGCGCCTCGTCAACCAGGTAGAGCCGTGCGGGGTAGTCGTCGCCGGCGCGGGTGGTCTCGTCGACCCCGGTCAGGATCTCGTCGACCCGCCATTCCCACTCCACGACGGGTGTCCGCGTCAGGTCGATGTCCTCACGGTAGAACAGACCTGAAGCGGTGCCGTCGGTGCAGTTCGCCTCCACGGCCTGGCGGCCATCGATCTCGACCAGCAGGTACTCGGTCGTGCCGGCGAAGGAGTGCGGTGCCCAGGTGATGATCTCACGGGGCGTGAATACGGTTGCGCTCATGACGCTGCCCGCAGCCAGGCTGAGCAAGCCCGCGATGGCCGCACAGAGGGCCCGGCGGCCCGTTCTCGTGGCCGTTCGCGTGCGGCCGCCACCCAGACCCCGGGGGCTGTATAGAGGCAGGTCCTCGAAGCGACTGTTGCCAACGGTCTTCATGTGGCAGTCCTTGACGAAGGTGTTGAGGTGTTGGAGTGCGACCAGGTTTTCACTGATTGGGTCCCATGCTAACGGGGCGCCGGCGGCTGCGGCATCAGTGAAAACCGAAATAGGCCTTGGTGGGGTCCTTCTATATTCTCAGCGGAACAGCACGGGGTAGGCGGCGGGACGTCTGACCGCGTGAAGCGGGTCGGACCGCGACCTGCGACGCTTGCACCATCAGCCAGAGAGGGCGTATGAACCGTACACGTTGGATTCTTTTCGCGGCTGTCGCCCTCGCGGTGCTGGCATTCTTCGCGTTCGATCTGGGGCGCTTCTTCGATTTTGACACCCTCAAGGCGGCGCAGGGGGAGATCGAGGCTTTTCGCGACGCGCGGCCGGTACTGGCCACGTTTCTCTTCTTCATCGTGTACGTCGCGGTGACAGCCCTCTCGCTGCCCGGGGCAACGATCATGACGCTTGCCGGTGGCGCGGTCTTCGGGCTCGTCTGGGGACTGGTGCTGATTTCCTTCGCATCGACCATCGGCGCCACGCTGGCCTTTCTGATCGTGCGCTTCATTGCCCGGGAGCCGGTGCAGCGCCGCTACGGGGACAAGCTCCGGGCGATCAACAAGGGGGTCGAGCGGGAAGGTGCCTTCTACCTGTTCGCATTGCGCCTCGTGCCTGTCTTTCCCTTCTTCCTGATCAATATCGTGATGGCACTGACGCCGATCCGCGCCTGGACCTTCTACTGGGTGTCGCAGGTCGGCATGCTCGCGGGCACGGCGGTCTTCGTGAACGCGGGTACGCAGCTGGGTCAACTGGAAGGGCCGGAAGGGATCCTGTCACCGGCGCTGATCGGTTCCTTCGCGTTGCTGGGGCTCTTCCCGCTGGTGGCGCGGCGGGTGCTTGGCTGGGTGCGGCGTCGGCGCGTCTACAAGGGCTGGCAGCGGCCGGCCCGGTTCGACCGAAACATGGTCGTGATCGGGGCCGGTGCCGCGGGGTTGGTGTCGTCCTACATCGCCGCGACGGTGCGGGCGAAGGTCACGCTGATCGAACGCCACAAGATGGGTGGCGACTGCCTGAACTACGGCTGCGTGCCCTCCAAGGCGCTGATCCGCACTGCGCGCTTGCTGGAGGACATCCGCCGGTCCCGAAACTACGGCGTGCAGTCCGCCTCCGCGGAGTTCGACTTCGGCGCGGCCATGGAGCGCGTGCAGCGGGTGATCGCGCAGGTTGCGCCCCACGATTCCAGGGAACGCTACGAGGGCCTTGGGGTGGAGGTGATCGAGGGTGCGGCGCGTCTGAAGACGCCCTGGTCCGTCGAGATCACTGAGCAGGGAGGTGCCACCCGCACGTTGACCGCGCGATCGATCGTGCTGGCGACGGGAGCGGAGCCTTACGTGCCGCCGATTCCCGGGCTCGAAGAGGCCGGGTTCCTGACCTCGGACACGGTCTGGGGGCTGCGGGAATGCCCGCGACGCCTGGTGGTGCTCGGCGGCGGGCCGATCGGCTGCGAACTCAGCCAGACCTTCCGCCGCCTCGGGGCGCAGGTGATCCAGGTCGGCCGCAACCCCAGGCTCCTTCCTCGCGAGGACCCGGAATTTTCCGACATGCTGATGGCGCGGTTCGCGGCGGAGGGTGTGGACCTGCGGCTGGGTCGCGAGGCGCGGAGGGTCGAGATCGTCGACGGCGAGAAGCGGCTGGTGGTTGCTGCGACGGACGGTGCCGAAGAGAGCATAGCCTTCGACGAAATCCTGGTCTGTGTCGGGCGGGTCGCGCGGCTCAAGGGCATGGGCCTGGAGGACGTGGGCATCCGGACCGACGGTACGATCGAGATCAACGAGTTTCTGCAGGCGACCTATCCGAACATCTACGCCTGCGGCGATGCGGCCGGCAAGTATCAATTCACCCACGTTGCCGCGCACATGGCCTGGTTTGCGTCGGTCAACGCCCTGTTCGGGATGTTCCGGCGTTTCCGGGTCGACTACTCGGTGATCCCCTGGGCCACCTTCACGGATCCCGAAATCGCCCGGGTCGGGCTCAGCGAGCAGGAGGCAAGAGCCAAGGGCATCGCCTACGAGGTGACGACCTACGGCATCGACGACCTGGATCGTGCGATCGCCGACGGCGAGGCCCACGGTCTGGTCAAGGTCCTGACGCCGCCGGGCAAGGACCGCATCCTCGGGGTCACCATCGCCGGCGCACACGCCGGAGACCTGCTGGCCGAGTTCGTGCTGGCGATGAAGGCGGGCCTGGGTCTGAACCGGATCCTAGGCACCATCCACATCTACCCGACCATGGCCGAGGCGAACAAGTACGCGGCCGGCGAATGGAAGAAGGCGCACAAGCCCGAGCGCGTCCTGCG
>PUOZ01000321.1 GCA_003553165.1 Thioalkalivibrio sp. | reverse complement strand
GGGAAGACAGGAAGAAGGGCTTTGTTTGGGGCTTGCGCGCCGCGGCCTTGGCCCAGCCTGGATCGTGAGCCCTGCAACCGAAACCGGGCATAGATTCATTGCCCCGTTGCTGCGCTGAGACCCCGCGATCCGACCGTGGTGTAGCCACCGGGCCGAATCCGCCCATTTCCAATCGATCGTCTTCCTGTCTTCCCGTGCTTCCCGGTGAATCCGCCCTTTTTTCAGGCCGTCGCGGGCGGGAGGTCGCAGGCGGAGACGAAGCCGTGCAGGCGCAGGCTGCCGGTCAGGTCGCTGATGCGGGCGATGCCGTGGCGGTCGAGGTAGTCGCTCATGCCGGCGAGCATCTTCGGCAGGCACAGGGGATCGTAGAACAGGCCGGTGCCGACGCCGACGGCGCTGGCGCCGGCGATGATGAACTCGAGCGCGTCCTTCGCGGTGACCACGCCGCCCTGGCCGATGATGGGAATGCCGTGCGGCGCCGCCACCTGGTAGACCTGCTGCACCTTGAGCAGCGCGATCGGCTTGATTGCCGGGCCGGACAGGCCGCCCTGGTTGTTGCCGATCACCGCCTCGCGGCGCTCGACGTCGACGGCCATGCCCATCAGGGTGTTGATCACCGCGAAGCCGTCGGTGCCCGCCTCGATGCAGCGCCGGGCGTTCTCGGCGATGTCGGTCTGGTTCGGTGACAGCTTGGTGATGATCGGCTTGCCGGTGACCGCGCGGCAGGCCGCGACGACCCGCGCCGACATGTCCGGGTCGTTGCCGAAGGCGACCCCGCCTTCCTTCACGTTCGGGCAGGAGATGTTGATCTCAATGGCGTCGATCGGGGAGTCGTCGAAGCGCCGGGTGACCGCGACGTATTCCTCGATGGTGGAACCGGAGACATTGGCGATGAAGCGCGTCTCGGAGAAGTCCAGCGTCGGCAGGATGCGGTCCACCACGTGGTCGACGCCGGGGTTCTGCAGGCCGATCGCGTTCAGCATGCCCTCCGGCGTCTCGTAGACGCGGTGCGGCTGGTTGCCCAGGCGGGCGTCGCCGGTGGTGCCCTTCAGGCAGATCGCGCCGGCGTCGCGGTTGGAAAACCCGGCAACCCGGGTATATTCCTCTCCGAACCCGACACAGCCCGACAGCAGCACCAGCGGGGTATTGAACGGGAGGCCGCAGAACTGGATCTGCAGGCGCGGATCAGCGGGATTTTCAGCCATGTTGCATGTCGTCCTCTATGAACCGGAGATACCGCCGAACACCGGCAACATCATCCGTCTTGCCGCCAACACGGGTGCGCACCTGCACCTGGTGCACCCGCTGGGCTTCAGCCTGGATGAACAGCGCCTGCGCCGGGCCGGCCTCGATTATCGCGAGTTCGCCCGAATCCAGGAGTATGCCAGCCTGGAGGCCTGTCTGGAATCGGCGCCGATCCGGCGCCTGTTCGCGCTGACCACCCGCGCCCAGCGCCGGCACGATGCGCCGGCGTTTGCCGAGGGCGACGGGTTCCTGTTCGGTCCCGAGACGCGCGGCCTGCCGCAGGCGGTTCTGGACGGCCTGCCACCGGAACATCTGCTGCGCATCCCGATGCGCCCGGAGAGCCGCAGCCTGAACCTGTCCAACGCCGTGGCGGTGATGGTGTTCGAGGCCTGGCGGCAGCTCGGTTACCCCGGCACGGCGCTCCCGTAGCAACCCCCGGTCGCGATCCGCCAAGCCGCCTATCGCGGCCAGAGGCCGCTCCTACGCTATGCCCACCTGTAGGAGCGACCTCTGGTCGCGATCGTCGGCTGCCCGTCCTGGGCTGTCGCGGCCGGAGGCCGCTCCTACGCTATGCCCAACCGTATGAGCGACCTCTGGTCGCGATCCGCCAAGCCGCCTGTCGCGGCCGGAGGCCGCTCCTACAGGTCTTCGGCGACGGGGTCGCGTTCGAGGAGGCGGCGGACGGCCTCGCGGACCGGGCGGCCCTGGTAGAGGACTGCGTGCACCTCGGCACAGATCGGCATCTCCACACCGACCTGCTCTGCCTTGGCCACCGCGACCCGCGCGGTCTCCGCGCCCTCGACGGCCTGACCGATGCGCCGTCGGGCGGTCTCGAGATCGAAGCCTTGCCCCAGGTAGAGGCCCAGGCGCCGATTGCGCGACTGGTCGTCGGTGCAGGTCAGGACCAGGTCCCCGAGGCCCGACAGCCCCGTCAGCGTCTGCGGCCGGGCGCCCACCGCGACACCGAGGCGCTGCAGTTCCGCCAGGCCCCGGGTCATCAGCGCGGCGCGGGCGTTGGCCCCGAAACCGGCGCCATCGGAGATGCCGGCGGCAATCGCCAGCACGTTCTTGAAGGCCCCGCCGAGTTCCACGCCCAGCACGTCGGCATTGCGGTAGACGCGCATCGAACGCCCGTGAAAGGCCTGCGACACCAATTCCCCGAGGTCGGGGTCCGCCGCGGCCACGGTCAGCGCCGTCGGCTGCTCGCGCGCGACTTCGGCCGCGAAGGACGGCCCGGACAGCACCGCCGGTGCCTGGCCTGGCAGTTCCTCCTCCAGCACCTCGTGCAGCCAGGCGCCGGTCGTGGTCTCCAGTCCCTTCGTGGCCCAGGCGATGCGTTGGCCGTCGCGCAGGCACCCCCCAACCCAGCGCAGCGTCTCCCGAAAGCCGCTGGTGGGTACCGCAATCAGGAGCAGGTCGCGTCCGGCCACCGCGAGGTCCTGCTCCGAAACCACGCGCAGATGCTCCGGAAACCGAACGCCCGGAAGGTAGCGGGCGTTCTCGCGGCTGCCCTGGAGCAACGCCGCCTGCACCGGGTCCCGCGTCCAAAGCAGGACGTCCGGATGCAGCCGGGCCGCCTGCAGGGCCAGGGCCGTGCCCCAGGATCCGGCGCCGAGAATAGTGATGCGTGGGGAGTTGTCCATCGTGTTGCCGTCCGGGTCCAGGGGTTCACGTGAAAAATACACGGCCCAGTTCTGTAGGTCGGGTTAGCGTAGCGAAACCCACCTCTCTTGAGAAACAAACTGTGCCTACGCCTAGAAATCAATCATTTGCGAACAAGGCAATACACAACGACCATGGGCTTGGCTCCGAGCACCGTTTCTCCGTGAACGTCTGCCCCGGCCCGGGCGGGGTTGGGAGGCTGATTAGCACCAAGGCTCCGCAGATGGCCGGATTGCCGCAGTTTCAAGGGACGCCCCTGTGGGAGGCCAGCCTCTGGGCGAAGGTTTGCCGCCGTTAGGTCGCCGAGAGGGCTCGCCTCCCACAAGGGATGGCCATGCAGGGGGACATTACACACGAGCGGATCCCTGCGGAGCTTTCGTGATAATCAGAACCCGATCTTCCGTTTACGGCTTTTCATCGTCAGGGCGACGGAGGGGGTTCGTTCCGCCGGAATCCCGGAGCCGGAAACTCAGGCGGAGGCCGAGCCCGATTCCCCGGCTTCGGCCGGCTTGCTGCGCTGCTCGTGCTGGTGCTGCGCATACAGGGCGTCGAAGTTGATCGGCTGCAGCAGCAGTTGCGGGAAGCCGCCCTTCAGCACCAGATCCGCAACGACTTCGCGGACGAACGGGAACAGGAGGTTGGGGCAATAGGCCCCGAGCAGGTGCCCCTGCTGGTCTTCCGGGAAGCCGCGCGCAACGAAGACGCCGGCCTGCTTGACCTCCACCAGGTAGGCGGTCTCGCCATGGGAGCTAGTGGTGACCGTCAGGCCCAGCTCGACCTCGAACAGCCCGTCCTGCTCGTTCAGCTTCCGCGCCTTGGTGTTGAGCTGGATGTTGGTGTCGCCCTTCCATTCCTTCAGGAACACACCGGGCGCACCGGGGGATTCGAAGGACAGGTCCTTGATGAAGATCTTCTGGATCGCGAACTCGGGACCCTGATTCGCCGCGGGGGATGTGCCGGAATTGGTGCTGCCGGTCGTGGTGTCTTCAGCCATGTCGTTTTCTCGTTTTCGGGGAAGTTGGGAACGGGTTCCGCGCCCACGCGGGCGCGGCCTTCAGCGAGCGGCGTGCCGGGCCCAGGCGACGATATCGCCGGCGGACATCGCGCCACTCTGCCTCGCGGCCTCACGGCCGCCCTGGAACAGGATCATCGTCGGGATGCCGCGGATCCCGAAGCGGGCCCCGGCATCGGGATACGCCTCGGTGTCCAGCTTCAGCAGACGCATGCCGGGCTCCAGCTGGCGACCCGCAGTGACGAACTGCGGGGCCATCATACGGCAGGGCGCGCACCAGGGCGCCCAGAAATCGACCAGGATCGGCCGTTGGTCACGGCCCACGAAGCGCTCCAGGCGCGCCAGGTCGACTGCCGCCGGTTCGCCCTTGAACAGTGGCTCGTGACACGCGCCGCAGCGCGCCGCGCCGGCATTGGCATCCGGGACCCGGTTCACCTGGCCGCAATGGGGACACACCCGATGCACAGCGGTCGACGCGCTCATCCCTCGTCACCGCCGTGCTGCGCGAGCAGTTCCGCCAACCCGCCGGAGCGGTGCAAGGCAGCGAGGTCGTCGTAGCCGCCGATGTGGGTCTCGCCCAGAAAGATCTGCGGCACCGAGGTGCGCCCCGAGCGTTCCACCATGACTTCCCGCTGCTTCGGCTCCAGATCGATACGGATCTCGTCGTACTCATGACCGAGCGAATCGAGCAGCTCGCGCGCCATCTCGCAGTAGGGACAGAAGCCGTTGAGATAGATCTGGAAACGCATGGCGAAGCGCTTATTTCTTTTTCACCGGCAGTCCGGCGGACTGCCAGGCCTGGAGGCCGCCCTGCAGGTT
>PUOZ01000274.1 GCA_003553165.1 Thioalkalivibrio sp. | reverse complement strand
CGTGGTCCACGGAGGTGCGGATGAACGGCAGGCCGAGCGTGACATTCACGGCCTGGCCGAAGCCGGCGTGCTTCAGCACTGGAAGCCCCTGGTCGTGGTACATGGCGAGCACGGCGTCGGCCATGGACAACACCCGGGGCGTAAAGGCCGTATCCGCGGGGAGGGGGCCCCGCAGATCCAGCCCCCGCTTGCGCAGGGCCGCGAGCGCGGGGGCGATGATGTCGTCATCCTCATGTCCGAGTACACCCTGCTCTCCGGCATGTGGATTCAGCCCGCAGACCACGATGCGCGGCCTGGCGATCCCGAAGTCCCGGCGCAGGTCGTGATCCAGGATGGTGATGACCTCGAACAGGAGTTCCTGGGTAATGGCGTCGGCCACGGCGCGCAGGGGGAGGTGGGTGGTGGCGAGCGCCACGCGCAGGCTGCCCGCGGTCAGCATCATAACCGGTCGCGCGTCGCCGGCTCGCTTGGCCAGCCACTCGGTGTGCCCGGTGAAGGGATGGCCCGCCTGGTTGATCACGCCCTTGTGCACCGGGCCTGTGACCATCGCATCGAACAGGCCGTCGATGCAGCCGGCGGCCGCCGTTTCCAGCAGCGCGAGCACGTGGCCGGCATTGACGGGATTCAGCCGGCCAGCCTGTACCGGGGCCGCCACCGCTACCGGGATCACCTCGAGCACGCCGGCGGGCGTGGGCCGACGCGGGCCGTCGGGGGAGAAACCCGCAAGGCGCACCGCAAGGCCCAGTTGCCGCGCGCGCTGTTTCAGAACTTCAGGGTCGGCGATCACCACGCGTTGCGCTCGGCTGGGCTGCGCGGCAAGTTGCAGCAGGAGATCCGGACCGATGCCGGCGGGTTCTCCCGCCGTCAGCGCAAGACGCGCAACATGCTGGCTCATTGCCGGAAACCCCGGGCCCCGCTCAGGCGCCCAGTCCCTCGACGCGGTATTCGACGAAGGCTTCATCGCGCAGGCGCCGCAGCCACAACTCGGTCTCTTCCTCGCGCTTGCGGTTCTGCAGGATCTCTTGCGCCCGGGCCCGCAGGAGCTCACGCGAGGCGTCCATCTCGCGCCGTTCGAGGACCTCGATGATGTGCCAGCCGAACGGACTCTGAACCGGCGCACTGAGTTCACCCACGGCGAGACTGCGCATCGCCTCGTCGAAGGCGGGTACTGTCTCCCCGGGGCTGAGCCAACCGAGTTCGCCGCCGCGGGCGGCCGAGCCGGCATCGTCCGAGTGGGCGCGGGCGAGATCGCCAAACGAGGCACCCTGGCGGATCCGGCTGTGCAGGCTGCGGGCCTGGTCCAGCGCCTCCTCGTCGGTCCGGATACGGTCCGGGCTGATGAGGATGTGCCGGGCGCGCGTCTGGCTCACCTTCTGTTCCGCGCCAGCCTCCCGGTCAATCAGCTTGACGATGTGGAAGCCGCTCGGTGAACGCAGAACCTGGCTGACCTCACCCGGGCGCATCAGGATCACGTTGCGCGCAAACAGGGTCGGCAGGTCAGCCGCCCCGCGCCAGCCCATGTCGCCGCCGTCCAGGGCATCGGGCGCATCCGAATGATTGATGGCAAGACTTGAAAAATCCTCTCCAGAACGAGCTCTTGCACGCAATTCCTCAGCCTTTTTCTGAGCAGTGGCGATGGTGCTCGAGTCGGCCCCCTGCGGCAGCGCAATCAGGATGTGCGACAGCTGATACCGGACATCCCGGTCGATGGCGCCGCTCTCCGCCGCGATCAGATCGTCGATCTCCTGTTCACTTACCCGCAGGCGATTGTCCACCTGGCGCCGCCGCAACTGTGCAATCGTGAGCTCGTCCCGGATCTGCTGCCGGAAGGCGGCGAAATCCACGCCCTCCGCGGCCAGCGCGTTGCGCAGTTGCAGCAGGGTCAGGTTGTTCTCCGCGGCGATGCTTTCCATGGTGCGGTTCAGCGTGATCTCGTCGATGTTGATCCCGACCCGCTGCGCTTCCTGGAGCTGCACCCGTTCCACCACCATGCGTTCCATGACCTGCCGTACCAGTACGTCGCGGCTCGGCGCCCGCGCACCACGCTGCGCCAGTTGCTGCTCCGTCAGCTCGATGCGGGAGACGAGTTCGCGTTGGGTGATCACGTCCTCGCCGACGACGGCGATGATGCGGTCCATGAAGCGGTCGCGCTCCTGGCCATGTACGGTGGCACCGGCGGCAAGGAACAGGGTCAGGAACAGTGTTCCAAGCGCGCTAGTAGCGGTCTTCATGGGTGCCATAACCGGAAATTCCCTCGCGTAACAGGTTGTCGAGCCCGGTGTCGAGGCGGGTCAGCCCGTCGAGCGTCAATTGAAAATAGATGGAGTTATTGTACTCGCCGTCGAAGTCGGTGAGGTGCCGGCGCAGCGCGACCTGGAGACCGTAACAGCAGCTACGATACTCAAGGCCCGCCAGGAGATCGAGATTCCGGCTTTCGAGCAGGCTGTAATTCCAGCGACCGACGGCCTGCAGGCGGTCGCTCAACGGCCAGAAGCCGGAGATGTCGGTCTGTTCGATCTCATCTTCCCGGAGGCGGTAGCCCAGATTCAGCAGGGCGCGTTTATGCGGATTGTACGAGAAACCCACTGCCGCCAGGGGCGCGCGGCTGCGGTCGGTATCAAAGATGATCGAGGCGCGACCCCGCAGGTTTCGCGAGATCCGGGCCTGGGCCTCGGCGGCCAGGTCGGAGCGATTCTCCTGCCGCGGAGGGTCGGTGGGCCGCAGACGGACACGGCGATCGTCCAGGTAGGTGATCTGCCCTGCGGACACGCTGAGCCGTTCGCCGCCGGTCTCCGGGTCGATCACGCGGCTGGTCACGGCAGTCGTCACCTGGTGGGTGTCGCCTACCCGGTCCGCTCCGATGAATCGCTGCGTGGTGAACAGGCTGTCGAAGCTGAACTCGCGCTCGCCGGTATCGAACCGCGGAATGTCATCCTGGTCGCGGAACGGGACGTAGCCGTAGAACAGGCGCGGCTCCAGTGTCTGCATGGCCCCGTCATCGAGGCTGCGCTCGAAGACCAGACCCGCGTCGATGCTGGCTCTGGGCAAGGTGCGGCTGAGACTGCGTCCGACTTCTGGAAGCGCATCATCCAGTTCATAGCCCGTGTGACGCAGGCTGAGGCGCGGCTCGACGAAGTACCCTCCAGCGTCCCGCCGAAAACCGACTTCCGGCTCCAGATCGAAGCGGGTGCCGGTGACCGATGCCCGACGATCGAACCGCACCAACTCCGAACGCAGTGTCCAGAACAGCCCGGAATCCAGGCCCTCGCCGGCCTGGAGCAGTACCTGGGGCAGCCGGCGGTAGGGCTCGTCACCCGGGGGCAGCGTTGGATCAAGGGACTGGAAATCCTGCACCCGGCCGGTCAGGCGCCAGTTGGGCTGGCTGTAGATGAGGTCCGCGCGGCGCTCGGCGACCGGTGTGCTGGAGGTGAACACGTCCGAGCCGAAGTCGTTGAAATAACTCTGGTCCGACACGTCGGTCGCGTCGACGCGCAGGTCCAGGCCGGGTCGGATCGAGGCCCGGTGGCGCCAGCGAACCATGTGACGATCCTCGTTGTCTGCCAGCCGGTCATTCGGCAGGTAGGAGAGGTCGAGGGTGCCGCCCATTCTGGGGCGGAGGTAGCGCCACTCGGACTCCAGCATCAACCCGCGGCGGGACAGAACGCGCGGGGCCAACGTCGCGTCGTAGTTCGGCGCGATGTTCCAGTACCAGGGGATCGAGAGGTCGAGGCCGCTTTTCGAGCTGTACCCTACAGAGGGGGTCAGCAGCCCCGACTGCCGGCGGTCGTCGATGGGGAAGTTGATGTAGGGGGTGTAAAGGATCGGCACGTTCTTGAAGCGCAGGGTCACGTCGTGACCGTGCCCGCGCCCGCTCTCCTGGTCCAGGCGGATCCTGCCGGCGGTGAGCCACCAGCTGTCGTCACCCTCGGGACAGGTCGTGAAGCTGCCGGCGGCGAGACGGATACGCCCGGGGCCATCCTGTGCGGCCTCCTCGGCGCTTCCGCGCGCCCGGCGGGATTGCAGCCAGTAATCGATGTCGGAGAACTCCCCGACATCGTCATCGAGCTGGTAGCGGCCTGCGCCGGCCTCGACCAGCAGATCGCCGTCGAAGATGCGCGAGCGTCCGCGGGTCTCCACGGTCCGGGCCGTAACGAAAAGATCGACAAAATCCGCATCCAGCCGACGACCCTCGGCAAACAGACGGACGTCGCCGCGGGCATGCACCTGCTCGGAACGAATCGCTTCGACGTAGTCGGCCTCGATCTCGATCACATCCGGCGGCAGGGTGCGTAGTTCCGGCCAGAAGGATTCCGGGGGCAGGGGGCAGGACGAAAGGTATTCGCTCCGTGCAGGCAGCGCCGCCAGGGCCAGAAATAGCACGGTGAGCGCAGGGGCAACGAGTCGCAGGCGCATGACCTTCATCGTCGGTGGAGGCTGGATCCATTTGGGGGCATCGGATCGTTCCTGAGGGTGCCGTGAATGGGTCCCGGGCAGGGGCGGCCTGCGTGCCGGATGCGTGACTCTCGACGGCCCGTTCTGACCGTGACCGGAACGCTCCGGCGGCTCCGGCAGAAGCTTGCGCCGGTCATGTCTGCCCGCCGACTTATACCCGTTGAGATCGAACCAGGCAAGGGCAATTCCTCTCGGCAGCAACGCCGCTATAATGGCGCATCCAAACAGCCGTGAGGGCCTCGAACATGGATCTCAGCAAGATTGTCGCCGGTCAGGATTTGCCCAACGAT
>PUOZ01000242.1 GCA_003553165.1 Thioalkalivibrio sp. | reverse complement strand
TGCCCGGCGAGGGTCAGCAGATCGACGCCGAGATCGTCCACCCGGGTGGGGATCTTGCCGACCGACTGCGCCGCATCGGTGTGGAACGGCACGCCGTGTTCGCGCGCGATCGCCGCGCACTCGGCGATCGGCTGGATGGTGCCGACCTCGTTGTTCGCGTGCATCACGCTGACCAGCAGCGTCTCGGCGGTGATTGCGCGCCGCAGGTCCTCGGGATTCACGCACCCGCTGCCGTCCACCGGTAGCCAGGTGACGCGGGCGCCCAGGCGTTCCAGGAAGCGGCAGGGTTCGACGATGGCGGGGTGCTCGACCTGCGTGGTGATGATGTGGGCGTGCGCCTGCGGTTTGGCGAAGAACAGGCCCTTCAGGGCGAGGTTGTTGGATTCGCTGCCGCCGCTGGTGAAGATGATCTCCTCGGGACTGCAGCCCAGGAGCGTGGCGACCTGCCCCCGCGCCGTTTCCACCGCCGCCCGCGCCGGCTGCCCGGCCCAGTGGCTGCTGGAGGGATTCCCGAAGGCCTCGCCCAGCATCATCCGGTGCATCACCTCGGCGACCCGGGGCGCGATCGGCGTGCTGGCGTTGTAGTCCAGATAGATTCGCTGCATGCGCCGAAGCATAGCAATTCTTGCTTAGTACCAAAGCTCCGCAGGTGGTCGGATTGCCGCTGTTTCAGGGGACACCCTTTGGGAGGGAGCCTCTGGGCGAAGGTTTTTCGCCGTTCTGTCGCCGAGAGGGCTCGCCTCCCACAAGGGCTGGCATCCCACGCCCTGTGGGAGGCCAGCCTCTGGGCGAAGGTTTGCCGTCGCTCGGTCGCCGAGAGGGCTCGCCTCCCACAAAGCGGGAGCGGGCTCCCGGGCTCCATAGGGTCAGTGGTGTTGGTGGCCGTGGTGGTGGTGAACCTCATGGTCGCGTCCCGGCCGGGCGCGGCGTACCTCGGCGGCGACTTCCAGCGAGCGGCCGTCGCCAAGGTGCAGGGTGACCGGCACGATCTCGCCATCGGCCAGGGGCTGGTGCAGGCCGATCAGCATCAGATGCAGTCCGCCGGGTTCCATGGCCAGGCTGCCGCCGGCGGGCAGAGGCAGCGATGCTACCTGACGCATGCGCATCACGCCGGCCGCGTCCTGCAGGTGTTCGTGCAGTTCGACCGTGCCCGCAATCGGGGATTCGGCGGCAACGACCGTCAGGTCTTCGTCACCGCTGTTGCCGAGGGTCATGTAGGCGGCCGTCACCGACAGGTTCGGCGGCGGGAGGCGGACCCAGGCGGGCGCGGCCAGCGTCACCCCGTCCGGGCAGACACACGCTCCGGGTTCCTGGTCCGTTGCGTGCTGGGCGGACAGGAGGCTGGTCAGGCAGAGGCTGAGCAGCAGTGCGCCCAGGAGCCGGGCGAAAACGCGAGTTCCAGACATGGGTCCGGGTTCTCCCTGGGTTGGCCCGGCGGTGGCCGGGCTGGGTCCTACGCCGCAAGGACCTCGCGGAGTTCCTTGAAGGCACGGTTCTCGATCTGCCGGATCCGCTCCGCGGAAACGCCGTATTCGTTGGCCAGTTCGTGCAGGGTGGCCTTGGGCTCGATCAGGTAGCGGCGCACCACGATGTCACGGGTGCGTTCGTCCAGGGTGCCCAGGGAGCGCTGCAGCTGGGTTTGGTAATGGCGATCCCAGTCGGCATCCTCCACGATCTGCGCCGGGTCGCTGGCGGCACTGCCGGACAGCTGTTCCGAAGGGACCAGGTAGCCGCGGTCGTCATCGTCGGCGGGATCCGGGTCGAAGCTGGTATCGCGTCCCGCCAGGCGACTCTCCATCTCGCGCACGTCGCTCTCGGGCACGCCCAGGTCGCGCGCGACCGCGGACACCTCGTCCGGGTTCAGCCAGCCGAGGCTCCGCTTGGCCTGGCGCAGGTTGAAGAACAGCTTTCGCTGCGCCTTGGTCGTGGCGACCTTGACGATGCGCCAGTTGCGCAGGATGAACTCGTGGATCTCGGCCCGTATCCAGTGCACCGCGAAGGAAACCAGCCGTACCCCGTGGTCGGGATCGAACCGGCGCACGGCCTTCATCAGGCCGACGTTGCCCTCCTGGATCAGGTCGCCCAGCGGAAGTCCGTAACCGGAGTAGCCACGGGCGATGTGCACCACGAAGCGCAGGTTGTGCAGAATCAGCTGGCGCGCGGCATCGAGATCCTGCCGGTCACGCAGTTCCCGCGCCAGCCGCTGTTCCTCGTCGACGTTCAGGACCTCGATACGGCTGACCGCCGCCATGTAGTGGTCCAGGTTGCCTACCGGGACGGGCATGTCCACGGGCTTTCGCACCAATGCTTGGCTCATGAAGGTGTCCCCCTTGAAAATTGGTTCGATATTAGCAGTCTGGCGGTTAGAGTGCTAAACACCTGGGTTGTTCCCCTTGCATCGCGTGGGGTTTGGCGATCAAGTCACGGTGAAATCCTGTAGCGCTGTAGGTCGGGTTAGCGAAGCGTAACCCGACGTGCCGGGGACGACGCTCCTTTGCGCCCGTGGGTGGGGCGAGGCCCGTCGGGTTACGCCCTTTGGGCTACCCCGACCTACGGTTTTCTCCCCAAAGCGGCGGCGAGCCGCCGCACGCCATCGTTGCTTCCGCTCGAGTTTCACTCCCGCAGCGCCGCCCCGCTGCCGAGGCGCGCGCCGATCCAGCCGAGCACGAGTCCGGTGCCGAGCAGGATCAGGCCGACGCGTGCCTCCGGCGCTGCGAACACCAGGGGCAGGCCAAACGCCGCGGCGGCGGCCTCGACCGGGGCTTGTGTCAGGATCACACCGGCCCCGAGCAGGATCAGGCTGAAGACACCCCCGCCCAGGCCGAGCAGCAGCCCCCCGTACAGGGACGGCCGGCGCAGGAAGCGGTCCGTGGCGCCGGAGATCCGCGAGATCGCGATCTCCTCGCGCCGCTCCCGCAGTTCCGAGGCCGCCGCCACCGAGAGGATCAGTGTGATCCCCAGTGCCAGCAGGCCGGCCACGACCAGCAGGACGCGCAGGCCGGCCGCGTGCAGCGCCTGGAGCTGCCGTACCCACTCGTGATCGCTGACGCTGACGGCCTCGGGCAGCAGCATCGCCAGGCGCGACTCCAGCGCCGCGACCGCCTCGGGCGTTCTCTCCCGGGGGACGACCTCGATGATCGCCGGCAGCGGGTTGCCCTCCAGCCAGTCCAGCAGTGCCGGATCGGGCAGGCTGGCGCGGTATTCGTCCAGGGCCTCGTCGGCACCGGTCGGCGTGACCTGGGCCACGCCCGGCAGGGCTGTAATCCGCGCGGTGGCGTCGGCGAGAGCATCCGCGTCGGTATCGTCCAGATACAGCGCGATGCGCGGCTCGTGATCGATGCCCGCCGACAGGGCGCGCGCATTGTCGAGCAACAGCCAGAGGTAGGCCGGCAGGGCGAGGATGAAGCCGAGCACCGCGATCATGATCAGGGTCTGACCCGGGGCGTCGACCCGGCGCCGGAAGCTCCTGCGCGCGGCGTCGGCATGGTTGTACAGCCACGCCTCCAGGCAGCCGGCGCGCCCGCCCCCGTCCTTCATCCGGCACTCCGCGCCTGCGTCACGTGGCGGGCCTCGAGGTTGCCGCTCTCCAGATGCAGGATCGGCTTGCCCAGGCCAGAGATCAGTTCCAGATTGTGACTGGCGATCAGCGCGGTGACGCCCACGCGGTTGAAGTCCAGGAACAGCTGCATGATCTCGCGCGAGAGCCTTGGGTCGAGATTGCCGGTGGGCTCGTCCGCCAGCAGCAGCGCGGGGCGGTGCACGATCGCCCGGGCGATCCCCACCCGCTGCTGCTCGCCGGCGGACAGGGTCTGCGGCTGGGCGTTTTCCTTCTGCAGCAGGCCGACCTTGTCGAGTGCGGCGCGCACCCGCTTGCGCGCCTCGCCGCGCCGGTAGCCAAGGATCTCGAGCGGCAGGGCGACGTTGGCGTGCACCGGGCGGTCGAACAGCAGGCGGTGGTCCTGGAACACCAGGCCGATGCTGCGCCGGAACCGGGGCACTTCGCTGCGGGGAAGCGTTTCAAGGTCCTTGCCGTTGACCATGATGCGGCCGCGGGTCGGGCGTTCGAGCCGCGCGATCAGGCGCAGCAGCGTGCTCTTGCCGGCCCCGGACGGCCCGGTCAGAAAGGCCAGTGCGCCGGCGTCGACGCGCAGGCTCACGTTGCTCAGGGCCTCCGAACCACCGTCGAAACGCTTGGTCACGCGCTGCAGCCTGATCATGGGCTCGGCCTCGCTGAGGCTCAGTCGTCGTCGCGGTTCAACAGGGCGCGCACGAAGGCGCGGGCCTCGAAGGGCTGCAGGTCCTCGGCCTTTTCGCCGACGCCGATGAAGCGGACCGGGATGCCCATCTGCTCGGCCAGCGCGAACAGCACGCCGCCCTTGGCGGTGCCGTCGAGCTTGGTGACCACCAGCCCGGTCACGCCCAGGGCCTCGTGGAACTGCCGGACCTGGTTGATTGCGTTCTGGCCGGTGCCGCCGTCGATGACCAGCAGGACCTCGCTCGGCGCGTCGGGATCGAGCCGCCCCATCACCCGCTTCACCTTGCGGATCTCGTCCATCAGGTTGTGCTGGGTGTGCAGGCGACCGGCGGTATCGGCGATCATCACGTCGATGCGGCGGGACTGCGCGGCCTGCAGGGCATCGAACACCACCGAGGCCGAATCGGCCCCGGTGCGCTGCGCCACGACGGGCACGCCGTTGCGCTCGCCCCAGGTCTGCAACTGCTCCACCGCCGCGGCACGGAAGGT
>PUOZ01000382.1 GCA_003553165.1 Thioalkalivibrio sp. | reverse complement strand
TCGGCCGACGACAGAGCCCGAGTCAGAACAACCACGTACTCGGCAGACCATGCGGCTACCTCCATCCGCCGCAGACCGACATTTTTGTCAGTCCGGTCGCTCCAGGTCATGTCGTTACGATCGACATCCATTCACACAATCCTGCAGTAGATCGAGTATTGCCCGTTCATCTTGAACCGCCAACCCGTCCAGGGCATCTGGCGAACACGACTGGACAGGACACTTCGCGGTATTCAGCAATGCATCGGCAGAACCGAGTCTGAAAACCACTGCTTGGCTACTGCTTCCGCCTCGCGCCGTTTGGGAAGGTTTCGAAAAAGACACCGGCGTGCGGAAAACACAGGGGAACCCTAAGGTGAGCAAGAAAACCGAAGAGCTACAGGAGAAAATCGAAAAACTCGAGGAAGTCTACGAGACCGACTTCGAGATCGGCGACCAGAACGTCAACCCGCTCGGACTCGACCTGCACAACCCGGTGTTCGTCACCAGCGCGCTGCTCATCCTGGTGTTCGTCATCGGATCCCTTCTCTTTCCCGACGTATCCAACAGTGCCCTAACCGCCACTCGTGTGTGGATCGGGGAGACCTTCGACTGGCTGTTCCTCTCGGCCGGCAGCATCTTCGTCCTCTTCTGTCTTCTGCTGATCGTGTTGCCTGTCGGCAGGATCCGCATTGGCGGGCAAGACGCCAAGCCCGATTTCTCCGTGATGTCCTGGTTCTCGATGCTGTTCGCGGCCGGCATGGGCATCGGCCTGATGTTCTGGAGTGTCGCCGAGCCGGTGGGTTACTTCACCGAGTGGTTCGGCACGCCGCTGAACATCGAAGGCGGGACCGAAGAGGCCAAGAGGGCCGCCCTGGGCGCAACGATGTACCACTGGGGGCTGCACCCCTGGGCGATCTACGCCGTCGTCGGTTTGTCTCTGGCCTTCTTCACCTACAACAAGGGCCTGCCGCTCACCATACGCTCATCGTTCTACCCGCTGCTGGGGGACCGCGTTTGGGGTCCGTTCGGGCACGTGATCGACACGCTGGCCGTGCTGGCGACGATGTTCGGACTGGCGACGTCGCTCGGACTCGGCGCCCAGCAGGCAGCCGCCGGGTTGGAATTCCTGTTCGGCATCGACAGCGGCCTGAACACCCAGGTCGCGATCATCATCGGCGTGACGATCATCGCCCTGCTGTCGGTAATGCGCGGCATCCATGGCGGCGTCCGGGTCCTGAGCAACATCAATCTCACGTTTGCCGCGATCCTGCTGCTCTTCGTGATGATCGCGGGCGGGTTCATCGCCTTCCTGGCCAACGCCGGTACCACGCTGACGGCCTACGCGCAGTACATGCTGCCACTGAGCAACCCGGTCGGCCGCGAAGACGAAACCTTTTACCATGGCTGGACGATCTTCTTCTGGGCCTGGTGGATTTCCTGGTCACCGTTCGTCGGCATGTTCATCGCACGGGTGTCGCGCGGCAGGACCGTGCGCCAGTTCGTCACAGCAGTTCTCCTCGTCCCAACCCTGGTGACGGTCGTGTGGATGAGCGCGTTCGGCGGTGGCGGACTGAACCAGGCCATGGCAGGCGTTGGCGCCCTGGCCGATGGCATTAGCGATTCCACGCTGGCATTGTTCCAGATGCTGGAGAACATGCCATTGACCGCGATCACCTCGTTCCTGGCAATCATGCTGGTCCTGGTCTTCTTCATCACCTCTTCGGACTCGGGCTCGCTCGTGATCGACAGCATCACCTCCGGCGGCAAGACCGATGCCCCGCAGTCCCAGCGCCTGTTCTGGGCGACCTTCGAGGGCATCGTCGCCGGTGTCCTGCTGGCGGTCGGCGGTGCGGCGGCGCTGCAGGCACTGCAGGCGGGGGCGGTCAGCACCGGACTGCCATTCCTGCTCGTGCTGTTGGCCATGTGCGTGAGCCTGGCCAAGGGGCTCTACCATGAACTGGCGATTCTGAGGCTGTCAGAAGCACAGGCGAAGTAGAACCTCGCGTGACCGCCCGGGCCAGTCTCGGTGCCCGCCCTATCGCGGCCAGAGGCCGCTCCTACAGGACGAGGCCGAAGGTCATTCGTAGGAGCGACCTCCGGTCGCGATCCGCCGCTGCACGGATCCCGGTGCCCGCCCTATCGCGGCCAGAGGCCGCTCCTACGCTCCATCGCGGCTACCGGGATGCGGCGGCAGGGACAGCGCGGCGACGATCGTGCGGCGCGCGTTTCTTGCAAGATCCCTGCGCAGAGCATCCGGCTCGACCGGAATGAGCGGAAGGATGTGCACCTCGACGTCGGTCCGCTCACGACGAAGGAGCCGCCAGAAATGGAACGACAATCGATCATCACCGGTATAGGAAGCATGGGCCGGGCTGCCGTCGGGCTCCCGCCCATAATCGATGGCGACCGGCTGGATCGGGGTGGCGGTCGCGACCGCCGCAGCAAACAAGCGCGCGTGAAAATTCCGGACGTCGTCGCCGCGGGTGGTCGTTGCCTCCGGGAAGATGGCCACTTTTTCCCCGCCGTCCAGGGCCTCTGCGATATCCCGGACGATCGCATCGACCTCGTGCGCACCCCGCCGGATGAAGAGGGTGCCGTGCCCCCGCGCCAGCCATCCGATCACCGGCCAGCGCGCGATCTCGGACTTGGACAGGAAGCGCACATCCAGCCGCGATCCCAGTACCGGGATATCCAGCCACGACACGTGATTCGCCACCACCAGGGCCGGTCCCTCGGTCTGTTCCCCGTGGCAGCGGACCTCGACGCCAAGCAGTTTCACCGCGCGCTGGTACCACTCCCGCTGAACTCGCGCCAGTCGCTCACGCGACCCGAGTCCCGACCCGTGGCGAAAGGTCAGCCACAGTCCGGACCACACGAAAAAGAAGAGGCGTACCAATCTCCAGCTGGCTCGCAGCGAACCGCGCATTCGGCTCTCCAATGACTGCCGGCAAGGCCGGCTCCTGGCCATGATGGTAGCGGTCCGCGGCCCCCATTACACCCTGCCGCCAGGGCTCACCATTGGGGCGACGCCAGGCAGAGCGGGTGCAGGTTCAGGGCAGCGGCCCCAGATACGGACCGGAAGCCGTTGGCAGGTCCTCCCCCTCCCAGAGCTCGATCCCGCCTGCGATATTGACCACGCTGGTAAAGCCCATCTGCTGCAGCACAACCGCTGCCAGCGCCGAGCGCGCGCCCGTGGTACAGAGCAGAGCGACCGGCCGGTCACGCGCCTCGCACAGGGCGTCGATGCGATGCGGACTGTTGGATTCCACCGCACCCTCGAGCAGGCCGCGCGGGACCAGGATCGAATCGGGCACATGCAGCCGTTCGTACTCGTAGGGCTCGCGCAAATCGACGATCAGCCAGCGCTCGCCCTCGTCGATGGCATCGGCCAGGTCCTCGGGCGAGATCTCCCGGATCTGTCGCCGAGCCTCGGCCACCAGGTCGGCCAAAGTCTTCCGATCGCGCTCCGATCTTCGCTCCGTGTCCACCATCAAATCGCCTCCAGCAGGCCTTCCAGCGTGTATTCCGGCGGCGCGCAGGTGGTGCCGCGGCACAGGTAGGCCACCACACGGTCCGGGGCGGTCGGGTGACCACACTTCCCGGCCAGGGCCTGGGGCAAGCCTTTCCCTTCCGCCGGCAGGGTGAACACCCAGGCCTGCGCATCGCGTTCCCGCACGGCGCGCTGCCAGGCGCGGGACGCAACCTCGGGTCCGCGCAGGATCACCATCGGCGGGGGCTCCCGATACAGGTCCAGGGCCTGCAAGAGACTCATGTGACCCAGCGGCGCTTCGCCCATCATCGGCCCACCGTTGGCCAGCGTGGACTCGGCGGCCTTGAGGTACCGTGGCTCGACCAGCAGATACCCCAATTGCAGCAGCGCCTGAGCCGCCACCCCGTTGCCCGACGCCATGGCATCGTCGGCATAGACCTTGGGCCTCTGGATCAATGCCTCGTGATCGACGGCCGTGTAGAAGAAGCCGCCGTCCCGGGTATCCGCGAAGTCCCGCAGCAGCACCTCGGCCAGGGTCTGCGCCCAGTCCAGCCACTCCAGGCTCCAGCGTACCCGCAACAGATCGAGACTGGCCGCCAGCAGCGACGCGTGGTCATCCAGGTAGGCTCGCGGCATCGGGGTATCGGCCCCCTCGCGGAAGCTCGCGTAGAGACGGCCGTCCCGCCAAAGCGAGCGTTGCACCGCGCGCATCGCGGCCTCGGCACGATCCAGCCATTCCGGCTCGTCCAGGGCCTCTCCGGCCCGGATCAGTCCGGAGATCATCAGGGCGTTCCAGGAAGTCAGGATCTTCTCGTCCCGGTGCGGCCACACCCGCTGCTCCCGCACCGCAAGCAACTTGCCGCGCGCGGACTCCAGCAGCGCCTCGGCTGCGTCGCTGCCAAGACCGAGCGACTCGGCGACGGCTGCCGGCTTCAGGACCTCGTGCAGATGCCAGTGGCCCTCGAAGTTGGCAGGACCATCGAGGCCCCAGACTCGGCTGGCCACCTCCCATTCCGCAGACTCCAGCAAGGCCCGGACCTGCTCCGGAGTCCAGACGTAGAAACGTCCCTCCTCGCCCTCGGAATCAGCGTCGAGACTCGAGTAGAAGGCCCCGGAGGCATCGGTCATCTCCCGCGTCAGCCAGCCGACCGTCTGCCGGACCACACGCCGGGAACGCTGGTCGCCCCGCGCCGCCTGGCACGCATAGAGGCCGAGCAGGGGGCCATTGTCGTAGAGCATCTTCTCGAAGTGCGGGATCATCCAGCGATCGTCGGTCGAGTACCGGCAGAAGCCGCCGCCAACCTGATCGAAGATCCC
>PUOZ01000247.1 GCA_003553165.1 Thioalkalivibrio sp. | reverse complement strand
TGATGGGAATCGAACCCACATTAAGAGCTTGGGAAGCTCCCGTTCTACCATTGAACTACACCCGCGCTGGGTGCAGATTGTATGCGCTCGGTGCCCTGCACTCAATGCGCGATCCCGGTGATCCATGCAGATACAGCTGAATGGCGAACCCTATGCCCTGGAGGCGCCCGACGGAGCCGGCGAGCTCACGCTCGGGCATCTGGTATCGGCGTTGGATCTGGGCGGGCGGCGGTTGGCCATCGAGGTCAACGAGGAGTTGGTGCCCCGCAGCGAGCATGCCAGCTTCCGGTTGTCGCCCGGGGATCGCGTCGAGATCGTGCAGGCCATCGGGGGCGGCTGAACCCACTCCCACTCCATCACGGCAAGGATCCGCATGAGCCCTGTTGACGAAAACGATGCAGCCGACACCTTTCGGATCGGCGACCGTTCCTTTTCTTCCCGCCTGCTGGTCGGCACCGGCAAGTACAGGGATCTGGAAGAGACCCGGATGGCCATCGAGGCCAGTGGCGCCGAGATCGTCACCGTCGCGATCCGGCGGACCAACATCGGCCAGAATCCCGGCGAGCCGAATCTGCTGGACGTGATCCCGCCCGACCGATACACGCTGTTGCCCAATACCGCGGGCTGCTATACCGCCTAGGAGGGCATCCGCACCTGTCGCCTCGCGCGCGAACTGCTCGATGGCCACAACCTGGTCAAGCTCGAGGTCCTGGGCGACCAGAAGACCCTGTATCCCGATGTCTTCCAGACCGTGACTGCGGCCGAGACCCTGGTGGCCGAGGGTTTCGAGGTGATGGTCTACACGACCGACGATCCGCTGCTGGCCCGTCGCCTGGAAGAGATCGGCTGCAGGGCGGTGATGCCGCTGGCGGCGCCGATCGGCTCCGGCCTGGGGATCCAGAATCGCTACAACATCCGCGAGATCGTCGAGAATGCGCGGGTGCCCGTTCTGGTCGACGCAGGCGTCGGGACTGCATCGGATGCCGCGATTGCGATGGAGCTTGGCTGCGACGGCGTGCTGATGAACACCGCGATCGCCGCCGCGCGCGACCCGGTGCTGATGGCCAGCGCGATGCGCCACGCGATCATCGCCGGGCGCGAGGCGTTTCGAGCGGGGCGCATGGCGCCGAAACGCCATGCCAGCGCGTCCTCGCCCGAAACCGGCTATTTTTTCACCTGAAGCGATGACCGGTCCCATGTCGGAGCATCCCGCGGCGCAGAGCCGGCGGGTGCGCAGCTTCGTGCGCCGCGAGGGTCGCCTGACGACGGGCCAGCGGCAGGCGCTGGAGAGCGTTTGGCCGCGTTACGGGATCGCGGCGGGCGGTGGCCTGATCGATGCCGCAGCGATCTTCGGACGGGTCGCGCCGATCACGCTGGAGATCGGCTTCGGCAACGGCGAGAGCCTGGCCGCGCAGGCGGAGCAGCAGCCGGAACGTGATTTCATCGGCATCGAGGTCCACCGGCCGGGTGTCGGGCATCTGCTGGTGGAGATCCAGCGGCGCGGTCTGACCAACGTCCGCATCTTCAACGAGGATGCAGTGGAGGTGTTGGAGCGGCGCATCCCACCCGCCAGCCTGGATGCGGTGCAGATCTTCTTTCCCGATCCCTGGCACAAGAAAAGGCATCACAAGCGGCGCCTGATCCAACCGGCCTTCATGCACATGATCGCGTCGCGGCTGCGCCCGGGCGGTGCGCTGCATCTGGCGACCGACTGGGACGACTATGCCGCGCACATGGCGTCGGTGATGGCGGGGGTGGTTGAGCTGTTCGCACCCGAAGGTCCGCAACCGCTCGCGCAACGGCCTGCGCAGCGCCCCGCGACCCGTTTCGAGCGCCGAGGCGAGCATCTCGGGCACCGGGTCAGCGACTTCCTCTACCGGCGCCGGAACGGCGGATGACGGCCAGCGGCCTCTTCGCCCCTACGAAGCGGTTCAGGGTTCTTGATGGGCACCAAAGCTCGGCGGCTGGTCGGATTGCCTGCAGAGCCACGCGACTGATGATCAGGGTCAGGGTTGGAGGCGAAAAAGGCAGCGTCATCCGCCAAACGGACCCCGGACTACATCGAGGCCTTGACCACCAGTACGGGGCAGGTGGCCCTGCCGATCACCCGTTCGGAGACACTGCCCATCAGCAGGCGACCCAGGCCGGTGCGCCCGTGACTGCCGACGACGATCATGTCCGCACCCTTGCGTTTCGCGGTCTCGATGATGACCTCGTCGGGGCGCCGGCCTTCCTCCAGCAAGGCGTCGATCTCGACCTGCTCTTTGGTTGCTGCCTTTTTCACGCGATCGACGACCGCTTGAGCGTCGGATTTCGTCTCCGGTCCGCTGTCCGGCGCCACCACTGTGATCATGGTCAGTGGCAGGGAGCACTTCCCAACCAGGCGCACCGCGGAGTACGCGGCGGCATCGCCAAGGCGTGAGCCGTCCGTCGCGACCAGGAGGCCCTTCTCCGGCATGCTGGTGCCGCGAGGAACGACCAGCACGCTGCAGGTTGCCAGCCCGATCACCTTTGCGGTGGAGTCGCCGACCATCAGTCGTGCCAGGTCGCTGCGGGTGCGCCTCCCGATAACGATGACGTCGGCATGCTTCTCGTTGGCGACGCGGACGAACTCATGGTAGGGATCGGTGCCCTGACGCAGGACGGTCTCGGCGTGCACACCCTCCGCTTTGGCCTTTTCGGCCAGGTGATCGATGTGCTTCTGCGCCTCCTTCTCGGCCTGCTGGACACGGTCGGGCACGAGGGCCTCGTACTCGGGGTTGGTCAGGACGACCCGGGTCACCAGCAGGCGCGCATTGCAGCGTCTGGCCATTTCCAGCGCCGCCACTTCGGCGGCCGCACTGTACTCGGAACCGTCGGTGGCCAGCACAATGGTCTGAAAACGCCCTACAGGTGAAAGCTGCTCCGTCATCACGCGACTCCTCATTCCCCTCGGTGTCATGAGAATACCTGAGGCCGCGGGAATCGGCATCCGCCTAGTGGGCCAATCCGCCGACGGGATGCGGCGGCGCGTTGCGATCGAGTACCGCTTTTGCTTCGTCGCCCCGGTGGTGAAATAATTCCCTGTTTCCGTGGCGGGTTGAACGTGTTGGGCCTGCCGCCCCCCCGGTTTCCGGGATTGCTCGCCGCCCCTTGGGAAGCTCATGGAGAATCTTACACTGACCACGGACATGATCGTGGTGCTCGCCCTGCTCGCGTTCACCATCTTTCTGTTCGTGTCGGAGGTGGTCCGCGTCGATGTCGCGGCGGTCTCCGTGATGGTTCTGCTGGGGCTGCTGAGCCTGATTCCCGGACTGGGTGGAATCACCGACCCGGACAAACTCTTCGCCGGGTTCGCGTCCAACGCGGTGATTTCCATCATCGCGGTGATGATCATCGGTGCAGGTCTGGATCGCACCGGCGTGATGCACCGGGTCGCGGCCTTCATCATGCAGGTCGGGGGTACTACCGAGAGGCGGATCATTCCCACCGTGTCCGGCACGGTCGGCATCATCTCCAGTTTCATGCAGAACGTCGGCGCCGCCGCGCTGTTCATGCCGGTGATGAGCCGGATCTCCAATCGTCTCAACATCCCGTTGTCGCGTCTGCTGATGCCGATGGGTTTTGCGGCGATCGTCGGCGGCACGATCACCATGGTCGGCTCCAGCCCGCTGATCCTGCTGAACGACCTGCTGCCCGAGGGCATGGAGCCGTTCAGCCTGTTCGACGTGACGCCGATCGGACTGGCACTGCTGGTCAGCGCCATCGTCTATTTCGTGGTGCTTGGGCCGTACGTGCTCCCGTCGGCAGTGACGACGGGCGGCAGTGGTGAGAGCACGGCGGATTACTTTCGGCGCGTGTACGGCCTGCACTACGAAACCCGAGAGGTTCGTGTCGGCAGCGACAGCAACCTCGTCGGCCTCACCGTCGCCGAGGTGGAGACCCGGCACGGGATCGTGATCATTGGCAGCTCGATCAACAACGACCTGCGCATCGGTCCTTGGAGCGGCTACGAGATCGAGGCCGGCAGCTACCTGGCCGTGCTCGGTTCCCCGGAGGCCCTCGGCAACTTCGTGGAATCCACCGGTGCCCGTCCCAGGCGCGATCTCAAGGTTTTTCAGAACGCGATGGCACCGGCCAAGTCCGGCATCGCGGAACTGGTCATCGCGCCGGGTTCGCGGCTGATCGGGAAGACCGTCACCGAGGTCGCGATGCGGCGCACCTACGGCCTTTCGGTGCTGCGCCTGCAGCGCGGCGAGGAACCGATCCGCGAGGGTCTCCGCGATGTGCCGCTGCGGTCCACCGATACCCTGGTCGTGCACTGTGACTGGGAGTCGCTGGCGCGGTTGGAAGGGGATCGCGACTTCGTGATCGTGACCAGCGACTACCCGCGCGAACAGCTGCGGCCGAGCAAGGTTCCGCACGCGCTGTTCTTCCTCGCCGTCGCCCTCGGCATGATCCTGTTCACGGACCTGCCGCTTTCGGTTGCGCTGCTGACCGGTGCCTTGGGAATGATCCTGACCGGCGTGATCGAGATCGACGATGCCTATCGCGCGGTCAGCTGGAAGACCGTCTTCCTGCTCGCAAGCCTGATCCCACTGGGCGCAGCGGTGGAGAACACCGGGACAGCCGCCTGGATCGCGCAGCACACCCTCGATTTCCTGGGGCAGGTGCCGCCGTGGGTGCTGCAGGCCACGATTTTCGCACTGGCCACCTTCTTCACCCTGGTGATGTCGAATGTCGGCGCGACGGTGCTGCTGGTGCCCCTTTCCATCAATTTCGCAATGGCGGCGCAACTGGCCGGGATGGATGC
>PUOZ01000360.1 GCA_003553165.1 Thioalkalivibrio sp. | reverse complement strand
GATCGATGGTCTGCACGTCCAGTTGTGCGGCGAGGAGCCGCGCATCGGCGCGCCGCTCCTGCGCATGCTCCCAGGCCGCGAAGGCGTCCGCGAGTGCGGGTTCCTCAAGAGGTCCCCAGGGCCTCGTATCCAGGTCCGTCGCGCGCTCCCGGCGCAGGCGCTCCAGGGTCTCCTGCTGCGTGTGCGCCAGGCCCTCGAGACGCTCCAGGGTTTGCCGTCTCTGGTCTCTTTCCAGCGATACCTGAGTACGTCGACGTTCCAGCGAGGCGATATCCTGCTCGATGCGGGTCAGGCTGCGATCGTCGTCGGGCGCCAGCAGCCTGGCGTCCAAGATCTCGCGAATGCGCCGCTCGGCGTCGCCGAGGCGCTGCTCGGTCGCCAGGGCCAGGCCGGCGCGCTCCAGGGCTCCGCGAATACGCTCGATGCCCGCCTGCTCATGTTCCAGGGCAGCCTGCCAGATGCTTCGCTCGGGTGCGTCCGCGGGCGTTGCCTCAAGGCGCTCCGAGATGCGCTCCATCGGGCTCGTTTCAAGCCAGTCCTCGGCGGCGGTGGTATCGATCGCATCGACCATCGGCATGAGGCGCTCGAGCCCGGCGCGCAGGTCGGCGCGGAGGTCCAGCAACTGCTGCGTCGTAACTATTGCCGGTGCCGCGGCGTCGTGGTCATTCCGTTCCTGTGCCGGCGCGCCTGCGGCCCACGGCAGCAGGAAGGCAAGAACCAGGAGTCGGGGGAGGAGGTTCGATGGCAGGCGCATGTTCAGGTCGGTTCCGGGATCTTCGCATCCCTGCCGCTCCGGCAGGGACTAAGGGGTTGCTGCTGTGTTTGCCCAGAGTGGGTTGCGCGCATTGCCGGGATCAGCCTCGGACGCGGCGATCCTTCAATGCCGGCCGCCTGCGAGGTCCGTCACAAGTCGCTCGAGGTCGTCGATGCGGGTGTCGGCCTCGACCCCGTGGCGATCAAACCAGCCCTGGTTGACCTCGAGGGCATAGCGCGCCGGGCCCTGCGAGGGGTGCGTCCGCAGTGAGCGGGGTTCCATGTCGGCAATGTTCAGTATCCGGAAATCGCGATCGATGAACGCGACCGACAGCGGGATCAGCGTGTTCTTCATCCACATCGCCACGACCTGGTCGCCGGGCCAGATGAAGAGCATGCCGTGGGCTTCGGGCATGTGCTCGCGATGCATCAGGCCCCTCGCCATCGCCTGCGGTGTGGCGGCGATTTCCACCGTCAGGGTCTGATCGGCCACCCTCAGTTCCTGGGTCGGGAGTTCCGCCCGGGCACCGCCGACGGTCAACCAGAGCAGAAGGATGGCAACCCCTACCGGCGTCCATCCGTAGCGTGTGGATAGGGCGGGCTTCCTGCGGTCTTCGGTCATCACTCCTTATCCATGCGTCCCACGGCGCAACTGACGAAGGATTTGGCCCGGGCGCCGGCGGACTTCAACCCACGGACGGAGCCGGTCTCCGGATAACCCATGGCGGCGAGCTTGCGTGCGATTTCGGAACGGAGCCCGTCGTCCGCCTCTACCTCGACCACGCCACCCTCGATGTCCACGTCGACTGCGGCGACTCCGTCCAGGCCCATCAGGCCCTTGCGGATGCTGCCGGCGCAACCGCCACACTTGATGTTTTCCACTTCGATGCGCATGGGATCCTCCGGGGTTTCGCCGTGATCGGGAAAGTGAAGGTATGATTCCACATTACGCCAAATGTTCAAGGGATTATCGCATGCCCCAGTATCGCTCCCGCACCACGACCCACGGCCGCAACATGGCCGGCGCCCGCGCGCTGTGGCGCGCGACCGGCATGAAGGACGGCGATTTCGGCAAGCCGATCGTCGCGGTGGCCAACTCCTTCACCCAGTTCGTGCCCGGCCACGTGCACCTGAAGGATCTCGGCCAGCTGGTGGCGCGGGAGATCGAGGCGGCCGGCGGCGTGGCCAAGGAGTTCAATACGATCGCGGTGGATGACGGGATCGCGATGGGGCACGGGGGCATGCTGTATTCGCTGCCTTCGCGCGAGATCATCGCGGACAGCGTCGAGTACATGGTCAACGCCCACTGCGCCGACGCGCTGGTCTGCATCTCCAACTGCGACAAGATCACGCCCGGGATGCTGATGGCGGCGATGCGCCTGAACATTCCGGCCGTCTTCGTTTCGGGCGGGCCGATGGAGGCCGGCAAGATCCAGCTTCGCGGCAAGGTGGTGCACCTGGATCTCGTCGACGCGATGGTGCAGGCCGCCGACCCAGACGCCACCGACGACGAGGTCGCGTCGGTGGAACGTTCCGCCTGCCCGACCTGCGGCTCCTGTTCCGGCATGTTCACCGCCAACTCGATGAACTGCCTGACCGAGGCCCTGGGCCTGTCCCTTCCCGGCAATGGCTCGCTGCTCGCGACCCACGCGGGCCGCAGGGAGCTGTTCCTGGAGGCCGGGCGGTTGATCGTCGACCTGGCCCGGCGCCATTACGAACAGGACGATGCCACGGTGCTGCCGCGATCCATCGCGAGTTTCCAGGCCTTCGAGAACGCCATGAGCCTGGACATCGCGATGGGCGGGTCGACCAACACGGTGCTGCATCTGCTCGCCGCCGCGCAGGAGGGCGGGGTGGACTTCACCATGGCCGACATCGACCGTCTTTCGCGCCGCGTCCCCAACATCTGCAAGGTCGCCCCGGCCACGCAGAAGTACCACATGGAGGACGTGCACCGCGCCGGCGGCGTCGTCGGAATCCTTGGCGAACTGGACCGCGGGGGACTGATCCATCGGGACGTGCCCACCGTGCACAGTGCAACCCTGGGAACCGCCCTGGATCGCTGGGACGTGGTGCGTGCCGAGGCCGGCGAGGCGCGGACCCGTTATCTCGCCGCTCCGGGCGGCATCCCGACCCAGGTGGCCTTCTCGCAGGCCGCGATGTGGGACGATCTGGACGTGGACCGCGTGCACGGCTGCATCCGCGATATCGAGCACGCCTATTCCCGGGACGGCGGGCTTGCCGTGCTGTACGGCAACATCGCGCCGGAAGGCTGCATCGTGAAGACGGCGGGCATCGACGAAAGCATGCTCGAGACCGAGGAGCTGCGTTACACGACCAGCGTTCCGACGTCGCTGATCCGCGTCTTCAGCGGCCCCGCACGCATCTTCGAGAGCCAGGACGCGGCCGTCGAGGCCATACTCGGGGATCGGATTCGGCCGGGCGACGTGGTGGTGATCCGCTACGAGGGTCCGAAGGGCGGGCCGGGCATGCAGGAGATGCTCTACCCGACCAGCTACCTGAAGTCCAAGAAGCTCGGCAAGGATTGCGCCCTGATTACCGACGGGCGCTTCTCCGGCGGTACCTCGGGGCTGTCCATTGGCCACATCTCGCCGGAGGCGGCGGAAGGTGGCACGATCGGCCTGGTCGAGGAGGGCGATACCATCGAGATCGATATTCCCGGACGCCGCATCGAGGTCCGCATCTCCGACGAGGAGCTGGCCGAGCGGCGCAGGCGGATGGAGGCCAGGGGCGAGCAGGCCTGGCAGCCCGTCAATCGTGATCGGGTGGTGAGCCAGGCCCTCAAGGCCTACGCCCTGCTGACGACATCGGCGGCGCGCGGGGCGGTTCGCGACGTCTCGCAGATCAGGGGTCGCTAGCGTGAGAATACACTAGCTCCCCAAGGCGGCGGCAAGCCGCCGGGCTCCATAGGTGGGGTGGCTCCGTTTCCTGCCGCGGAGGACCGTGTCCCATCCCCTGGGTTCGCCGCGAAATCAGCCCCGGCCCGCGTTCTCGGGGATTTCTCGATTGACCATCTGCCCCTCGGCGATCCAGCGCGTGATGCCGTCGGTCACGTTGTAGACGTTCTGGTATTGCAGCTGTTCGGCGAGCGCATGCGCGAGCGTCGCGGTGCGGCTTCCCGTGCGACAAATCAGGACCACAGGTTCATCTTTGGCCACCAGTTCCTGGAACGCTGCGGGGAAACCGGGCACGACGCGCCCGTAGCGATCAAACGCGGTGATCAGGTGGCTGCCCTCGACCACTCCGGTCTGGTGCCACTCCTCGGGCCGGCGGATGTCCACCACCTTCACGCCCTTCGCCATCATCTCCGCAAGCCCCCTGTTGTCCAGCTCGGAGAACGGCGGCGCCTTCACGTCGAGCAGTTCCACCTCGAAGCGCAGGGTGGCGTTGGGCGGAATCACGCCGCCCGCGCCGCGGGCGCCGTACCCCAGTTCGGGAGGGATGATCAGCTCCCTGATCTCGCCGACCCGCATGCCCTCGAGTCCCCTCTCCCAACCGGGAATCACACGGCCCGCCCCGAGTGTCAGCGAGAAAGGTTCGCCCCGGTCGCGGCTGGAGTCGAACTTGGTCCCGTCCATCAGCCACCCGGTGTAATGCACCGTGACCTCCGATCCGGATAACGCCTTCGGCCCATCGCCAGGCTGCATCACGTTGATCTGAAGTTCGGCGGCATTGGCGGCGGTCATAAGCAGGCCCAGTATCAAAGGTGTAAGGAAGCGAAACATCGATTTGTCCCGTCGGTGGAAGGAGGGATTCAAATATCCCGGGAATTTTCCCATGGTGCGGATTTCCGCGCAAAGAAACCACTTTGACCAAGGGGCACGTACCTACTTGCGCGAGCGGTTCATTCGAGCCCGTTTCCCAGCCACTTTTCCCGGGTGCGATGGCAGTCGTCGCAGCGTATCCCTAGGAGCCTGTCGGACTTGGGTGCCCGTAGCGAGCCGCGTGGGAGAGCGAGGGCATTTTTTCATGATTTCGAGGCGCATAGTGGTTCTATGCAACGAGAAAGCAGGGAAAAATGCACCG
>PUOZ01000047.1 GCA_003553165.1 Thioalkalivibrio sp. | reverse complement strand
TGGAAGTCGTGGAAATCGACCGCGACCTCATCGCCGGACTCCGCCAGATGGCCCCTCCGGAGCGGCTGACCATTCACAATGCGGACGCCCTGCGCTTCGATTTCGCCGCGCGTGCCCCGGCCGCCGGCGGACTGCGCATCGTGGGCAACCTGCCCTACAACATCTCCACACCCCTCCTGTTCCACCTGCTCGGACAGGCGGCCGCGATCCGGGACATGCACTTCCTGCTGCAGAAGGAGGTGGTGGAACGCATGGTGGCCGAGCCCGGGAGCAAGCGCTACGGGCGACTGACTGTGATGCTCGGTGCCCGGGCACAGGCACGGCAACTGTTCACGGTGGGACCCGGCGCCTTCCGGCCGGCCCCCAAGGTCGACTCGGCCGTGGTGCGCATCGAACCCCTGGCCGAACCCCTGGTCCCGCCGAGCCTCGAAGGCAGTTTCCGCAAGGTCGTGAACCAGGCCTTCTCCAACCGGCGCAAGACCGTGCGCCGGGCCCTGACCGGCATTCTCGACCCGGCGGCAATCGAAGCCGTGGGGATCGACGGCGGGCGCCGGCCGGAGGAACTCGCCATCCACGACTTCCTGGCGCTGGCCAATGCAGCGCAGCAGTCCACCACGAACCCTGCAGTTGCGAAGCCCGACCCCGCCACGGACGCGCTGGCAACCGCGGAAAATGCTTGCGAACCGGATGGCACCACCGTGGAGCAACCATGAGCTTCCTCGTAGCCGATATCGGCGGCACCAAAACCCTGCTCGCCCTCGCCCAACCGGGTCCCGATGGCTGGCATTTCGAACACAAGACCCGTCTCCCGAGCAACGATTTTCGCAGTGCCGGAGCCCTGGTCCGGCACTGGCTGCAGAGCACGGGATCGAAAGACCGTCCGCTCGACGGTATCGGGCTGGCGCTCGCCGGGCCGGTAAAATCGGTCGAAGGGTCCCTGCGCGCGCAAGCCACGAACCTGGACTGGCCGGTCATGGACGAGGGGGAGCTGGGCCGCGAACTGGGCGCACCTACTGTGCTGATCAACGATTTCGCGGCCATTGGCGCCAGCCTGGACGCGCTGGGCCCGAAAGACACGGTCACCCTGCAGCCCGGCGCCGCAGAGTCGGCGGGGCTGCGGCTGGTCGTCGGTGCGGGCACCGGACTCGGGACCTGCGCAGTCGGTCCCCCGCCCCGTAGCCGGCTGTTTGCCGGTGAAGGCGGTCACGCCGATTTCGCTCCCGCCGATGACTGGCAGGCAGGCCTTGCCCAATGGATCCGCAGTCAGGAGGGGCGCTGCAGTCGCGAGCACCTGCTGAGCGGTCCCGGCATCGCACGCATCGCGGCATACCTGCAGCGGCAGTCCGCCGATACCGGACTGGCGCAGGCCTTGCAAAAGGCTGATCCGGCCGCCGCGATCGGGGCGCTGGCGGCACAGGGACACGCCGGGGCCTTGCAGGTCGCCGAGCGGTTTGTCAGCATGTACGGTGGCCAGTTGGGCGATCTCGCCCTGGCGGCCCTCCCGCGCGGCGGTGTCTTCATCGCCGGCGGCATCGCTCCCCGCTGGCTGCAGCATTTCGAAACCCCGGGATTCCTCCGATCCTTCCGCAACAAAGCGCCGATGCAGAAGCTTCTGGAAGAACTGCCCGTGCACCTGATTGTCCATCCTGAACCCGGCCTGCTGGGCGCGGCAGTCGCCGTGCATCGGGCCGTGGAACCTGTCGGAGAAAACGCATGAGCCCTACGGAACACCGCATCGAGATCGAAGTTGCCACTGCCTACATCGAAGAGCAGTCGGATCCGGAGGCCTCGCGTTTCGTCTTCGCCTATCACATCACCATCCGGAATACAGGGGATGCATCGGTACAACTGCTGAACCGGCACTGGATCATCCGCGATGCCCGCGACCAGACCCAGGAGGTCCGCGGCGAGGGGGTCGTCGGCAAGCAACCGCGCATCCCTCCCGGCGAGGAATTCGAGTACACCAGCGGCACCGTCATCGAGACCCCGGTGGGGACCATGGAGGGCAGCTACGAGATGCGCGACGACGCGGGGTTTACTTTCCAGGCGCCGATACCGCCATTCACCCTCTCCGTGCCGCACTCCCTGCACTGATGCCGGTGCACCCTGCACGAGCGGCGCCCCGCCCGATCCAAGGACCCGGTATGCCAGGACAGCCTCACGACACCCGCGCACGGTTTGCTCCGCTTCGCCGCGGCGGCGCCGACTGCTGAACCACGATGGCCGTCTTCGCGGTAGGTGACCTCCAGGGCTGTCTTGCCCCTCTCGAGCGTCTGCTGGAAAGCGCGCGCTTCGATTCCGCCCGGGACAGGCTCTGGCTGGTTGGCGATCTGGTGAACCGCGGTCCGGATTCGGGCAACTGTCTGCGCTATGTCCACGACCTCGGGTCCGCGGCAGTCACCGTGCTCGGCAATCACGACCTGCATCTGCTGGCCACTGCCGCGGGGCTGCGTCAACCCCGCCCGAAGGACACCCTTGCGGAAGTCCTGCAGCGTCCCGACGCCGAAGAACTCCTCGAGTGGCTGGCGGCGCGACCGCTGGTGCATCACGACGCGGCGCTTGGCTGGACCCTGGTCCACGCCGGCATTCCCCCACAATGGGATCTCGAGCGGGCGTGCACCGAGGCCCGGGCAGTCGAGCAGGTCCTGCAGGATCCGCAACGACGCAACGAGTTCCTCGCGCGGATGTATGGCAACAGTCCGGAACGATGGGACGATTCTCTGAAGGGCGTGGACCGCCTGCGTTACACCGTGAATGCTCTCACCCGCATGCGTTTCATTCGCAAGGACGGCGGACTGGACCTTGAAGAGAGTGGACCACCCGGGTCTGTGCTTTCCCGGCTGAGCCCGTGGTTCGAGGTGCGCAAACGGCGCATGGGCGGCCAACCGATCGTGTTCGGGCACTGGTCCGCGCTCGGATACCGCCGCGGCACCGACTGGCTGTCGCTGGACAGTGGCTGCGTCTGGGGCCGCGACCTGACCCTGGTGCGCCTGGACCCGGCCAGGCCCGGCGAACGAACGCTCTGGCAGCAGCCTTGCCGCTGACCGGCATCCGCCGGCGTCGGAATCCGTGGGATCTGCTCACGGAATGGCGGGTCGGCCCGAAGCGACGCACGGCCTCGGCCCGCCACCATGGGCTCAGATCAGCGGAAGGGCGTCATCGGCATCAGACTCTCCGGCCGCGTCATCCGGTTCATGTCCACCGAGATGCGGCCCATGGAGTCGGACATGGCTCCGGTGGCGTGCGTCATCCGCGATACCGAGGCATCCATTCCGTCGACGTTCCCCGACATGCCCCGGATACTCGAGGTGATGCTGCCGATATCGGCGTTCATCCGGCTCATGTCGGCGGCCATCCACTCGGTGCCCGCGCGGACGCGAGCGAGTTCCCCGGAGATCCCCGCCTGGCCCTCCACCATGCTGTCGGCCATCAGGTCCATGTCACCCACCATCACGTCCATGTCCACGGCCATGCTTGAGACGTCGATACCCATCTGACTGACGGCCCTGGTCATCGTACTCATGTCGCGGCCCATGTTGAACATGAACAAACCCATGCCCGCAAACGCCAGGGCGACAACGAGCAGCAAGACGGTCACGCCGGCCAAACGCGCCCCGGAGACGACGCCCGTGCCCCGCTCTTCCCCAGTGACCTGATCTGCCATCGTCCGCTCTCCAGCGTATAGACGATCGCGGGTTTCCCACGCGATGCCTGGCTCCGGCGGCTGCGGAACTCTCCCGCTCGCCGCACACCACGAAAGCATAGCCGACGCGAAGAGCCAGCGCACGGGCGCAACGAGGCGACAAGGGGTCCACGCCGAGTTCCGATCCGGTGCGGTGCGCACCGTGCCGGCGCAGCTTCTGCACCACACCGCTGCAACGGGACGGCGAGCGCCATGCCGGATGTTCCGGAGCAGCCCCGGATCCGCTTTACGCGGACCTCAGCGTCGTCCACCTGGGGCGCGGCCGACCACGGACCGGCCACTTTCGGATCGAGGGGTCCGGAATTTGCTTATTTCCTGTTTCGTTTTGCCCGCACGCCCAGAGGACGCACACCGTGACCATGCAGCCCGCAGTTTCCCAAGAGCGCGAAGTCGATGCCCTGATCGTGGGCGGGGGCCCGGGGGGCATGAGCGCAGCGATCACAGCTGCTCAGGTCTGGCCCGGACGCAAGATCCTGCTGATCCGCCCAGAGGAGGAGCCGGTGGTGCCCTGCGGGATTCCCTACATCTTCGGCACGCTCAAGGGTGTGGAACATGACCTGCTCAGCAATGCGCCCTTCCGTATGCTGGGCGGCGAAATTCTCTGCGACCGGGTGATCCGGGTGGATATGCAGGCGCACACCGCGCTGACCGAGTCCGGCCTCCAGGTCCATTGGCAGCGCCTGGTCCTGGCGACCGGGACCAGCCCGTACCTGCCGCCCATTCCCGGCATCGAGCGTCCGGGCGTGTTTGCGATCCGCAAGGACTACGACCATCTGGAACACCTGTTCGAGGATCTGATCCCCAGCGTGAAGCGACTGGCCGTGGTCGGCGGTGGTTTCATCGGTGTCGAGTTCGCCGACGAGGTCCACAAGGGCGGCGTCGAGGTCGGCGTGATCGAGCAACTGCCGCACATTCTGTTGCGCAACTTCGACGAGGAAGTCTCGGTGCGCATCGAGCAGGAACTGCGTTCCAACGGCATCGCCGTACATACCGGCGCCGGCGTGACCGCGTTGGAAGGCGACGGCGAGAACGGGCCGGTGCGCGCGGTGCGCCTCGCGAACGGCGAGAGCGTTCCGGCGGAAGCGGTTCTGGTCGCGATCGG
>PUOZ01000029.1 GCA_003553165.1 Thioalkalivibrio sp. | reverse complement strand
GAGCGCGAACGCCGGAACTGGGCGGAACTCCTGCGCCAGATCACCCCCTGAGTCCATCCCACCCCCCCAACACCCGAAAAACCCGCGTAGGAGCGACCTCCGGTCGCGAAACCAACGTGGCCGAACTCCGCCAAATCGCCCCTTAGTCCGTCCCCCCGCTCCGCAACCCCCGAAAACCCGCGTAGGAGCGACCTCCGGTCGCGAAACCAACATAGGGCTGCTACGGCTGCCGCGGCCAGCGGCGCAGCGTGTAGCGGTCGAGCAGGACAAAGGCGAGCGGCGCGGCGAGCATGATTGCGGCGATACGCAGCACGTGCAGGGTCGAGACCATCGCGGTATCGATACCGAGCGACAGGGCGATCAGCCCCATTTCCACCAGGCCGCCCGGTACCAGGGCCAGCATCAGTCCCATCGGATCGACGCCCACTCGTTCCGCGAACAGGATCGCCGCGAGCCACGACATAGCCATCATGATCAATGCCGAGCCTGCCCCGACCAGCAGGTACGGCCAGACGCGACGGAGCTTTACTCCTGCAAAGCGCACGCCCAGCGCGGTCCCCACCACCACTTGGGCGGCGGCGATCAGTTCGAACGGGGGCGAGGCGGCGGTCCACCCGGCCATGTGCACGCCTGCGCTGAGCAGCATCGGACCGATCAGCGCTGCGGCCGGCAAACGCAGCAGCCGGGCGAGTCCGTATCCGAGCACTGCGCAGCCAGTCAGCACGACGCCGTCGAATACCCGTGTGTCCAGCAGGCTGGCCGCGTCGGGCGGCAGGGTCGGGACATCGATGCCCCCGAGAACGCGAAAATAGAACGGGATCACGGCGACGATGACCAGGATCCGGGTGGCGTGCATCAGGGTGATCACACGGCTGTCGGCGCCGTGGGCCTCACCCGCCAGCGCCATTTCGGTGATGCCGCCCGGTGCGCCTGAAAAGTACGCGGTGGCTCGATCCATGCCAACGCCAAAGCGAAAGAACGCCACCGCCAGCGCCATGGTCACAACCAGGAATCCGAGCAGCACCAGCACCGCGCCGCTCCAGGCGGCGATGTGCCCGGTGATCTCCGGGGTGAACGCGGAGCCCAGCATGACGCCGAGCACCGCGACCATGACCGTGCGCAGCGGCGACGGGATCGCCAGGCGGCCACCGGCCAGGCTGACCGCCGTGACGGTGATCAGTGCGCCCAGCATCCATGCGAGCGGCGCCCCTGCCCACGCGAACAGCGCCCCGCCGGTGATGCCGATGCCTAAGCCGGCAGCAGTCCGCGAGAGTGTCGGGTGCAGCGGCTGGCGGACGTCATCGGTGAGGGCCGGCAATGGGCCGAAGAGGTGCTTCCCGAACATCCGGCGGCCTTTGGGCGCACTCAGTCGTCAGGCCGCGTGGGGGGCGGGATCTCGACCCGTTCCTGGCGCATCAGCGTCGGGTCATCCGGCGGCCGGATGTAGAAGCCCACGACCTCTTCCCCGTGGACCAGGACGGCGAGCCGGAAACGCTCCAGGTCGTGCGTGCGCACGCAAAGCCTCGCGTCGTCCTCGTTTTCGAACCAGAGGCAGGGCGCGCCGGCAGCTCCGGACCGCCAGCCGTCGAGTGACGGGTAGAAAAGGACCCGAAGTAGGCCCGGGGAAAGATCGTTCATGTCATCTGTTCTCGAGCCTGTGCGGCATGCCGTCGGGTAAGCGTGAAAGTCGCGCCCCAGTTCTGTAGGTCGGCTCAGCGTAGCGTAACCCGACGTGCCGGGGTGCCGGGAACTGCACTGCTTTGCGGCCATGGGTGGGTGCGAGACCCGTCGGGTTACGCCTTTTGGGCTAACCCGACCTGCGGTTTGCGGCTTTTCATCGTCAGGGGTGGCGCACGGCCTTGCCCGTGCCAGGACCCATGCCGCGATATTGGGCGAAGGCCTGCACTCCATAGACGCTTATTATCACGCAGGCTCCACAGGCCTTCCTGGCGTGCACAACGTACTCTCGGCGAGTCGTCCATTCGGCGGTTCCCGCGAGCTTCACGTGGACTGCGATCGTCATCCGGTATCGACGCGAAATCCCCGCCGAAAGCGCCGGCAAAGAGAACGCGCGTCCCGGTTATGAAATAGTTTCGCAATGAACTGGAACTTCGACCATAGCTATGCACGCTTGCCCGAGGCCTTTTTTTCTCGCGTGGAACCCGTTCCGGTCACGGCGCCAAGCCTGGTCTTGCTGAACCGGATCCTCGCTGGCGAACTGGGTCTGGACGCTGATGCGCTGGAGACGCCGAAAGCCGCCCTGGTGCTGGGCGGCAACCGGCGGGCTGCCGCGAGCGAACCCATTGCTCAGGCCTATGCCGGGCACCAGTTTGGACACTTCACCGTGCTGGGCGACGGACGAGCCCATCTCTTGGGCGAGCATGTCACTCCGGACGGAAGGCGCGTTGACATCCAGTTCAAGGGCTCGGGTCCGACGCCGTACTCGCGTCGCGGCGATGGCCGTGCCGCGCTTGGCCCCATGCTGCGCGAATACCTGATCAGCGAGGCGATGCAGGGACTCGGTATACCGACCACCCGCAGCCTGGCCGTGGTTGCAACCGGCGAAAGGGTGTTACGGGAGGAGGCCCTCCCCGGCGCGGTGTTGACCCGCGTTGCGGACAGCCACATTCGGGTGGGCACCTTCGAATATGCGGCCATCCTCGATCGCGGGCTCGATGTCCCGGGACATCCCGGGTTGCAGGCCGGCAACGGGAGCCGTGCGGCGGGTGCGCAGGACGGTAGCAAATACACGCGTGCGCTCGCCGATTACACCCTGCAGCGTCACTATCCGGAGCTGGTCGAAAGCCCAACGCGGTACGCGGATCTGCTCGACGCGGTGCTGGATCGTCAGGCGCGCCTGATCGCAGAGTGGATGCGGGTCGGTTTCGTGCATGGGGTGATGAATACGGACAACATGACGCTGTAGGGCGAGACGATCGATTATGGTCCCTGTGCGTTCATCGACAGGTACGACCCGGCCACGGTATTCAGTTCCATCGATCGGCAGGGGCGTTACGCGTTCGCAAACCAGGCCAAGATCGCTCAGTGGAATCTCGCGCGGTTCGCGGAGACGCTGTTGCCGCTGATGGATCCAGACCCGGAGGCGGCGTTGCCTCGGGCCGAGGAAGCGATCCATCGATTCCCGGCACTCTTCCGTGCCTACTGGCTCGCCGCCATGCGCGCGAAGCTGGGACTCGCCGACGAGCACGCGGGGGATGCCGCCCTGATCGAATCCCTGCTGGAATGGATGCATCGCGTCGGCGCCGACTACACCAACACGTTCCGGAATCTCGCGGACCCGTCCATGATAGAGGAACCGGCGACGGTGAACCCGGCGTTCGAGGATCCGGCGTTTAGGAGCTGGCATCAGCGTTGGAAGAAACGTCTGCACCAGCAGTCCGAGGGCTTCGAGGAAGCCGTGCTCCGGATGCGCGCTGCAAGTCCGGCCGTGATCCCCCGTAATCATCGCGTGGAGGAGGCCCTCGCCGCCGCGGTCGGTTTCGGCGATCTTGGGCCCGCACAACGGCTCCTGGATGTCCTCGCCGATCCCTACGATACGCGTCACGACAATTCCGATTACCGTCAGCCGCCATCAGCGGATCAATCCGTCTACCAAACCTTCTGCGGAACCTGAGGGCCTGCCCTCCCGGGGTCGGACCAAGATAAGTCGTTGTTTGGAAAATAAAAGTGGGTCAAAAACGGTGTCGATAAGCCCCTTAAGCCGTCCTTTTGGGCCCTCAAAACGGCCGGATAAGCGAAGGTATCGACTTCTCCGTAGAATGCCGGTCGCCGACCGTCCCCCAGATGGGGTGGGGCAGGGTTTCCGTTGTTGCGGCTCGTTTTCGAGGGCAAAAATGGTTCTTTAAGGCTTTAGTGGGGGTGTTTTTTTCTTGGTTTTTGGGAAGAAACAGCGGGTTATCTTGGTCCGACCCCGCTGGGGGGAGTGCCCCCGGCAACCTTCGCTATACTGCCGGCCCGAGTGAACCGCGAATCGGGAGATTTGGAGCAGATGCGATTTCCCTCTGGGCCCACCGTTTTCCGGACCCTGCTACTACTGGGGTTGATCGGGCTCACTGCCGGGTGTGCGACGTTCGCACCCGCTCCTCCGCCCAAACAGGACAACCTTTGCGAAATCTTTCGCGAACATCCGCGCTGGTATGACTACGCCCGGGACTCCGAGCGGAAGTGGGGAACGCCGATCGCTACCCAGATGGCCTTCATCCAGCAGGAATCGTCGTTCCGCAGCCACGTGCGACCGGATCGCAAGCGCTTGCTAGGTGTCGTGCCCTGGCGTCGTCCCTCGTCCGCCTATGGGTATGCCCAGGCCCAGGACCCGGTCTGGGGCGAGTATCGCGCGGATGCGGGCAGCCGGACCGCGCGGCGCACACACATGAAGCATGCCACCGACTTTGTCGGCTGGTACAACGTCCGTACGAAACGGATGACCGGGGTCTCGCTGCAGAATGCCGAGCACCTGTACCTCGCCTATCACGAGGGCCAGGGCGGCTACAATCGCGGCACGTGGCGCAGCAAGCCCGGAGTGCAGCGGGCTGCACTCCAGGTCGCCGAACGCGCCGACCGCTACCAAAGCCAGTTGGCAGCGTGTGAATCCGAGTTCCGCTGCCGTCGGTTCTACCAGGTCGCTCCGTTCTGCCGCTAGTGGGCCATGCGGGAAGTTCGGTAACTATGGAGCACAGCCAGAAGTGCCGGAGCAAGGCGGGCAAGTGCCGGAATAGCCACCCTATTTCAAACTTGCCCACCCCAGCGCCGGCGCTTCTGGCGAAGCGATCTGGTACCGATCTTTCCGCGTGGCCCACTAGTGGGCCATGGGGCAAAGGGGTGATGACTGGGAGTCGTCTGCTGATCGGCTGTGTGCGCGGTAT
>PUOZ01000253.1 GCA_003553165.1 Thioalkalivibrio sp. | reverse complement strand
GAACCGACTGCCACCTACCACACCTGCTACGGCAGCAACTGGGTGCTCGGCGGCCACGCCCAGATGGACGATATCGCGCAGACCTACGATGCCCTGCAGAGCCGCCACGGCGTGAACGTGGTGCAGGACTCGGTCACCGAGATCGATCCGGCCCGGCGCACCGTGAGGACCGCGGGCGGCAGCACGATGACCTATGACCGGCTGGTCCTGTCGCCGGGAATCGACTTCCGCTACGACGCCGTCCCCGGCATCACCGCAGCGGACGCTGAGCGTATCCCGCACGCCTGGAAGGCCGGCGAGCAGACCATGATCCTGCGCAGGCAGCTCGAGGCCATGCCCGACGGCGGCGTGTTCGTGATGGTCGCCCCCGGCAACCCGTTCCGCTGCCCGCCCGGGCCGTACGAGCGGGCCTCGATGGTCGCGCATTACTTCAAGCAGGCGAAGCCGCGCTCGAAGATCATCATCCTCGACAACAAGGAGAACTTCTCCAAGCAGGGCCTGTTCATGGAGGGCTGGGAACAGCACTACGGCGACATGATCGAGTGGGTGCCGAGTTCCCGCGGTGGCCAGGTCGAGGAGATCGACGCGGCCAACCTGACCACGATCTCCGACGGGGGCTTCACCGAGTTCAAGGCGGACGTGCTGAACTACATCCCGCCGCAGACCGCCGGTGCGATCGCGATGCAGACCGGGCTGGCCGGCGACGGCTTCTGGTGCCCAGTCAACCAGCAGACCTTCGAGTCCAGCATCCACCCGGGGATCTACGTGATCGGCGACTCCAGCGTGGCCGGTGCGATGCCAAAGTCCGGCCACTCGGCGAACAACCAGGCCAAGGTGGCCGCGGCGGCGATCGCCCGCGAAATGGCGGGTCTCGAACCGCTGGCACCCTCCACCGCGAACACCTGCTACAGCCTGATCACGCCGGATCACGCGATCAGCGTGGCTGCCGTCTATGCCTTCCAGGATGGAGCGATGGCTGGCGTCGCGGGCGCTGGCGGTGTGAGCCCGGCCGGCGCACCGGCATCGGTGCGGCAGATGGAGGCGATCTACACCAAGGGCTGGTACGACGGCATTACCGCAGACATCTGGGGCTGATCACCCCGGATCTCTGGACGGCCCAAGCGCACGGCGCCCCGGTGGCAACACCGGGGCGCCGTTTCGTTTTCAGGCACCCTGCATGGCCGTCCCTTGTGGGAGGCGAGCCCTCTCGGCGACCGAACGGCGCCTCCTTGCATGGCCGTCCCTTGTGGGAGGCGAGCCCTCTCGGCGACCGAACGGTGGAAACCCCTTCGCCCAGAGACTGGCCTCCCACAGGGGCATCCCTTGAAACAGCCCCAATCCCACCGCCTGCGGAGCTTGCGAGATAATCAGGTCAGGCGTTGAGGTCCGGGATCAGCCGGCTGCGCATCCGGGCGATCGCGTCCTTGAGCTGGAGCTTCCGCTTCTTCAGCCGGCGCAGGGCAAAAAGGTCGGGGGCCGCGGCCTCCTGCAGGGCATGGATGGCGATCTCCAGGGCCTGATGCTCGGCCTGCATCTCGACGATGCGCGCACGCAGTTCACTCTCGTTTTCGACCACGACCCCCCCATCCCCAAACTGGCTAGCGTATCATCGCAGAGCTTGCACGGTGTCGCCATCGGGATGCATGGCCCCGCTGCACGCAGCTGTCCCGGGTCGATTCCGGCGACCGCGAACCATCGAGCGGAGGGAACCATGGCTATCACCAACAAGACCCTGGAAATCGTCACGCCGCGAGGCGTGCGTCTGAGCGGCGTGGTCGTGCAGCCGGAGGGCACGCCCATCGGGCAGGCGTGCATCGCCCACTGCTTCGCCTGCTCCAAGGACTTTCCCGCCACCGTCCGCCTGGCGCGGGCGCTGGCCCAGGAGGGCATCATCGTGCTCCGCTTCGACTTCATGGGTCTGGGCGAGGCCGAGGGCCGTTTTGCCGACAGCAGCTTCCAGACCTATTGCGAGGACCTCGGGGCCGCACTGGACCGCTTCGATGCCCACACCGGCTATTTCACCGATCTGCTGATCGGGCACAGCTTCGGTGGCGCGATGGCGCTCGCGCTCGCCGGCCTGCGCCCGGAGCTGCAGGGGGTCGTGACCATCGCCGCGCCGTCGGAACCCGGCCACGTGACCCGGCTGTTCGAGGCCCAGGCCCACGGCATTCGCGAGACCGGCTCCGCCGAGGTCGACATCGGCGGCCGAAAGATCACCATCGGCCGCGACTTCCTCGAGTCGGTCGAAACCCAGGACCTGGACGCGGCGCTGGAGCGGCTGGGCCGTCCGCTGCTGATCCTGCACGCGCCCAAGGACACGGTGGTCGGCGTCGATCACGCCCGGCGCATCTTCGCCCGCGCCAAGCACCCCAAGAGCTTCGTCGCCCTGCACCAGGCCGATCACCTGCTCACCCGCCCGGAACACACCGCCTACGTGGCCCGGCTGATCCACGCCTGGGCCTACGACCTGCTGCGACCTCACCAGTAGTTCTCCACGGTGATCTGGCCGGGCTGGCTGCGGCGGTGGCGCCGCAGGCCTCGCCCCTTCAACACCGTCTGGGTATCCCGGACCATGTCCGGATTGCCGCAGATCATCACCTGGGCATGATCCGCCTCGATCGCCAGGGACGCGAGATTCTCGAGCCTGCCGTCCTCGATCGTCGCGGGAATGCGTGCGCACAGGGCGCCCTCGCAGATCTCGCGGCTCACCATCGGCACATAGCCGAAGCGGCCCGGGGCGCGCTCCACGAAGGTCCGGATCGTATCGCGATAGGTGAGTTCCGGCGCATGACGCACCGAGTGGACGAGGCGGATGTTGCGAAAGCGCTCCCAGGGCTCGTCCGTGCCCAGTATCGACAGGAACGGCCCCAGACCCGTCCCTGTCGCGAGCAGCCAGAGGTCGCGGGCATCGGGTACCTGGTCGAGGGTAAAGAGACCGGTCGATCGCGGCATCAGCTCGACCTCGTCCCCCGGCTGCAGATGGATCAGGCGATTGGTCAGCGGCCCCTCGGGCACCGTGACCAGGTGAAATTCCAGCGGACGGCTGTCCGGCGGGTTCACGTAGGAGTAGGGGCGCCCCACCCACTCCTCGCCGATAAACAGACGCAATCGATTGTACTGACCCGCCTTGAACGGCTCGATGTCCGCATCCACACAAAGGCTGAACAGGCGTTCGGTCCACCGCTTGATTTCCCGCACCTGTCCTTTCACCCAACCCATGCCACCTCCGATCATCAAAACCAACTCCCCACCCGCATCGCATCGCGGCCAGAGGCCGCTCCTACGCGGGTACGGTGGTGGGGCCGTGGCCGGGTGGCAAGGGTTCCACAACATTGACCCGCGTATTCCACGGGGCTGAGTACCAGCGCGTGACCGTGCCAGTATAATCCCCGGTCCAGCAACCCAAAGACCCGGAGCAGTCATGGCGCGCACACCCTCCCAGATGATCGACCTCGGTACCGAGGCCCCGAACTTCAGCCTCCCCGATGCGGTATCCGGCAAGAACGTCTCGCTGGACGACTTCCCCGACGCCAAGGGTTTCATGATCGCCTTCATCTGCAACCACTGCCCCTTCGTGCAGCTGATCCGGCACGAGTTCGCGCGTTACGGCCGCGAGTACACCGGCAAGGGCATCGCGGTGATCGCGATCAATTCCAATGACATCGTCGCCCACCCCGAGGACGGCCCGGACGCGATGCGCGACGAAGCGCGCCGCTTCGGTTACGCCTTCCCCTACTGTCTGGACGAAGACCAGTCGGTGGCCAAGGCCTACCAGGCAGCGTGCACCCCGGACCTGTACCTGTTCGACGCGGACCGAAAGCTGGTCTACCGCGGGCAATTCGACGAAGCCCGGCCGGGCAGCGACGCACCGGTCACCGGCGCCGACCTGCGCGCGGCCAGCGATGCCCTGCTCGCCGGCAAACCGGCCCCGGAACCACAGAAGGCGAGCCTGGGCTGCAACATCAAGTGGAAGCCGGGCAACGAGCCGGCGTACTACGGCTGAAGCGGCGCGGCTCGCCGGCCCCGGGCCTTCTTGCCCGCTGGCCGCCAGCGAATCCCGGCCCGGCAATCCATGCCGCCAAACAACATCCTCGAGGGGCCCAAGGTCGCTCCCTGGACCTGCCCGTCCTGCCGGGAGCCCGTGCCGCGCCTGCTGCCCAACGGCCAGCGCAACCGTGTCCGGCTCGACAATGCCGACATGATCCTGCCGGTACCGGAGATCGAAGCAGCCGCGAACCGGGTGCCCGGCCCGCGTGCCACCGAGGTCTGCTTCCCCTGTGCCGAGGCCTATCGCGAGTTGCTGGGAACCCTGATCCGACCCCCGGGCGAGGACGGTGACGCACGCGGCGGACCCGGCCTGAACGATACCGGCGTCGTCGGCGCGCTGCTGCCCATCGCCGGCCGCGGCACCCGTGTGCTGATCTTCCACGTGGTCAACGGCGTATTGCAGGACACCGAGATCGAGGACCTGCGACGACTGAACCCCGACCGCCTCACGTATCCCGGTACCCGCGGCGCCGTCGCCACCCAGCTGTGGGCGGTCTACGAGCAGCACCTCGCCGAACTGCACGCCGCGGCTACACCGGAAGGGTCCCCGCCCCCGAAGTAGCTGCCGATACCCCCGAACCCCGGAGCCGGAGGATCTGCTGCGTCATTGCGGCCCGGAAGTCTCCGCACCGGCCAAAGGGGCGGCAAGCCGCCGCGCTCCATGGCGCGCGCCAGGCAGCGCCGACAAGGACCACACCCTTTTTGGAACGTGACTACCACCAAAGCTCCCCAGATGTTCGGATTGCCGCAGTTTCAAGGAACGCCTCTGTGGGAGGCCAGCCTCTGGGCGAAGGTTTTCCGCCGCTCGGTCGCCGAGAGGGCTCGCCTCCCACAAGG
>PUOZ01000270.1 GCA_003553165.1 Thioalkalivibrio sp. | reverse complement strand
TGGGTCCAGGCGCGACCACGGTCTGGGTCAGCCTGAACTACGGCCTGGGCTTCGTGCTGATCCACATCCTGCACTTCACCGTCGCGACCAAGCAGCCGGCCATGACCGCGGCCCGCCTCGCAGCCGCGATCGAGGAGAGCGACAGGGGAACCGCAGACCCGGCGAAGCTCGCAGACCTGCTGTTCCAGGTTGGCCGGTCGCAGTTTGTAGCCGTCGTGGGCAATGTCAGCGTGGCCCTGCCGGTCGCCGTGGGTCTCGGCTGGATCTACCACTTGACAGTGGGCGCTCCCGTGCTCGATACCGCCGGGGTCGACTACCAGTTACAGCAGTTGTCACCCTTCGTCGGCCTCGCGCTTTTTCACGCAGCGATCGCAGGCGTCTGGCTGTTCGTGGCCGGCCTGATTTCCGGTTTTTTTGACAACCGCTGCGCCTACCTGGACCTGCCGGGGCGGCTGCGGGGCCACCCGCTGCTCACGCGAATCCTGTCGGAACGGGGGCGCAACCGCCTGGCGGACTACATCGATCACAACTACGGCGCCCTGGCTGGAAATTTCTTCTTTGGTTTGCTGCTCGGAGTCACCGGCTACATCGGCTACCTGCTGAGCCTGCCTCTGGACATCCGTCACGTTGCCTTCGCCTCCGCCAACCTCGGGTACACCCTATCGGTGCAGATGCCGGGCTTCTTCGAATTTCTGCTATACGTGATATTCGTTCTGTTGATCTGCGCGGTGAATCTCTGGGTCAGCTTCGGCCTGGCCCTCTATGTGGCGCTGAAGGCGAGAGGAACACGTATCGGCGCGCTGGACCGCCTGCTCAAGGCCTACGGGCAGCGCATAAAGGAACACCCGAGCGAGTTGCTGCTCCCACCGCGGGCTCAACCGGAGACGGGCAGCGATGAATCCAACAGGACGAGGGGAGACTGAAAGGATCCGCAGTGCACCAGTGGCCGTGCATTGCACCGGGCGGGTTTCGGCGCCCACACGATGGCGTAGACGCGGTGCGTTGCACACAGGCACTCCGAGAGCTGCCCCGGACCGACGCAACCGCCCCGGCACAAGGCACAATGCACTTCAAGGGGAGAACACATGAATCTCGAGAAGGTGGTTTTCGGCTTCTTCATCATCCTGGCGCTGACGCTGAATTTCGGCTTCTTTCTCGGCGAGATCGACAACCCCGCGCATCACAACGTCTACGAGTTGTTCGCCGCCGTCGTCGTGAACCTGATCGCGACGGTCCTGAAGTTCGGCGACCGGACCCAAACCGGGGCGCTGCTGCTGGCCACCTCGCTGGTCGCGGTCCTGCAGTTGTTTGCCGCTGCCGCCGTCTGGGCCTATGCCGTGAACATCAGCGCAACCGGGATGGACGGCATGATGATGGCCAGCATCGTGTCGCTCGCGGGAGGCGCGATGCTCGCGAATGTGGTCTCGGTGGTGCTGCTGATCGCCGATACCGTGAACCTGCGCCGCTGAGGCAATCGTGGACAAGGTCCTGTTTCTCTTCCTGCGGCGCATGCGTGCGCCGCTCCTGCTGCTGATGGCGGCCTACAGCATCTCCATCACCGGCCTGGTCCTGATCCCGGGCGTGGACGACCAGGGCGAGGTCTGGCGCATGGACTTCTTCCATGCCTTCTACTTCGTGACCTATACCGCGCCGACGATCGGGTTCGGCGAGATTCCCTATGCCTTCACCGAAGCGCAGCGCATGTGGGCCGCGCTGACCATCTACATGTCGGTGATCGCATGGCTTTATGCAATTGGTCGCATCCTGGGCCTGGTGCAGGACCCGACCTTCAGGCTGGCAGTCAGCCAGCAGGCCTTCGACCGCAGCATCCGCCGTCTGCGTGCGCCGTTCTTCATCGTCTGCGGCTACGGTGACACCGGGGGGCTGCTCGTTCGCGCCCTGCTCCGGCGGCGCAAGCGGGTGGTGGTGATCGACAGCGATCAGGACCGCATCACCGATCTCGCGCTCTCCGATATGGACTACCACGTGCCGGGGCTTTGCGCGGATGCGAGCAGTTCCGCCCGGCTCCGGGCGGCCGGCCTGGACAACCCGTTCTGCCAGGGCGTGGTCGCACTCACCGACAGCGACGAGGTGAACCTGAAAATTGCGATCACCGTGAAGTTGCTGAACCCCGGCCTGCCGGTCATCTGCCGCGCGGAAAGTGTTGATGCCGAGAAGAACATGCGCTCCTTCGGCACCGAGCACGTGATCAATCCCTTCGAGACGTTTGGCGATCGATTGGCACTGGCGCTGCACTCTCCCGGGCATCATCTTCTGCACCAGTGGCTCAGCAGCGTCCCCGGCAGCGACCTGCCGATGCCGCTGTACCCGCCGGGCGGGCGCTGGATTCTGTGCGGCTACGGGCGCTTCGGCAAGGCGGTGCACCGGGGCCTCACGCGTGAAGGCGTAACCACCGTGATCATCGAAGAGGATCCGGAGGGAACCGGCTGCACCCGTGACTGCGTGCAGGGCCGCGGCACCGAGGCAGACACGCTGCAGCAGGCCGGAGTCGATGGCGCTGCCGGGATTGTCGCGGGAACCAACCACGACACCAACAACCTGTCGATCCTGATGACAGCGCATGAACTGAACCCGGATCTGTTCATGGTCGGCCGCCAGAACAAGGACGACAACGGAGCCCTGTTTGCCGCCGGACACGTCGATCTGGTCATGCGCCACAGCGAGATCCTCGCCGAGGCGGTGCTCGCGCACCTGACCTCGCCGCTGCTGCCCCTCTTCCTCAAGCTCGCGCGCGAACGTGACGACGACTGGGCCAACGAGCTCGTCAGCCGGATCGGCGCGGTCACCGACGAACGGGTACCGGAACTGTGGAGCGCCCCACTGACACCCGACGCGGCACCCGCGCTGCTGCAGCGGTTGCGCTACGAGCCGCTTTGCCTGGGGCAACTGCTCGTCGATCCGGGTCGACCGGAGCAACAGGTTCCCTGCGTGACGCTGCTGCTCCAGCGCGCTGGCGGGAGGGAGAAACTGCTCACTCCCGACGCCGAGGTGCCGCTGCACCCGGGCGACCGGATCCTGTTCGCGGGCCAGCCTTGCGCTGCGTCGCGCATCAACCGGGCACTGCGCAACCCGCAGGCCCTGGACTTCCTGCTCACGGGCGAGGATCGTCCGCAGGGCTGGATCTGGCGCCGCATCGCACAGCGCCCGGCCTGACCGGGCTGCAAGCCAGTGGGCCATGCGGAAAGTTCGGTATCAGATCGCGGCGCCAGACACGCCGGCGCTGCGTTGGGCAAGTTTGAAATAGGGTGGCTATTCCTGCACTTGCCCGCCTTGCTCCGGCGTGTCTGGCTGTGCTCCATAGGCACCGAACTTCCCCCATGGCCCACTAGGCCGGACGCTGTCCCAAACCGAACGAAAGGCTACTTGCCGCCAGCCGGATATACCCCGCGCACACGGCCAGATGGTACCTTAACGCCTTCCCCATCCACTCCGGAGCCCCAAAGATGTCGACGACCCTGATCAGCCTGATGGTCGCCCTGCACGCCCTGTCCGCCGCGATCTGGGTGGGTGGAATGTTCTTCGCCTATATGGCCATGCGCCCGGCCGCCGCCGCCCTGCTCGCGGTGCCGGAACGCACCACTCTGTGGCAGGACAGCTTCGCGCGCTTCTTCCCCTGGGTCTGGGCCATCATCATCGTGCTGCTGGCCACCGGCTTCTGGCTGATCTTCGGGCTCTACGGCGGAATGGGCAACGTGGGCGGCCATGTGCACTGGATGCTGCTCCTCGGCCTGATCATGATGGCGATCTACGCACACATCTTCTTTGCCCCCTACCGGCGCATGCGCCAGGCCATCGCGGCACAGGACTGGCCCGAGGCCGGTCGCCGGCTCGGTCAGATCCGCATGTTCATCGGCATCAACCTGGTGATCGGCCTGGTCACCATCGTCCTCGGCACCGGCGGGCGCTATTGGTGAACGATACCCGCCCGATGCGATGGGGCTTCGCCCCTCGGTACGCTACGGGCGAATCAAGCGACCAGCAACCTGGCTGAACCTCATGGCTAACCGCCACGATCCTGCGCCACCCCTGACGGCCGGTGAGAAGTCGCAAACCGTAGCCGCAAACCGTAGGTCGGGTTAGCCCAAAGGGCGTAACCCGACGGGTCTTGCGCCCACCCATGACCACAAAGCAGCGTCGTCCCCGGCTTGTGGGAGGCGAGCCCTCTCGGCGACCTAACGGCGAAAAGCTTTCACCCAGAGGCTGGCCTCCCACAGCGGCGTCCCTTGCAACAGCGCCAACCTGACCGCCTGCGCAGCTTGCGTGAAAATCAGATCGCCTCATGCCCCACCAGCTGAGCCTCCCTGCCGATCAGGTGTGGGAATGGCTTCACGAGTGGCACCGGCGAAGCCGGGTTCTGAGGCTCCCCATAGGCCCGAGCGCTCCCACCGACACAACGGGCGGGTTTGACAAGGAGCCGGGTGAGCCGAATACTCTGTCTTGTTGGCTGACGCAGTGTCGGCCGACGCCAGAGCCCGAGGCAGAACAACCACGCACTCGGCAGACCATGCGGCTACCTCCATCCGCCGCAGACCGACATTGTTGTCGGTCCGGTCGCTCCAGGTCATGTCGTTATGATCGACATCCATTCACACAAGCAATCCTGCAGTAGATCGAGTATCGCCGGGTCATCTTGAACCGTTAACCCGTCCAGAGGATCTGGCGAACATGGCTGAACAGGACACTTCGCGGTATTCAGCAATGCATCGGCAGAACCGAGTCTGAAGACCACTGCTTGGCTACTGCTTCCGCCTCGCGCCGTTTGGGAAGCTTTCGAAAAAGACACCGGCGTGCGGAAAACACAGGGGAACCCTAAGGTGAGCAAGAAAACCGAAGAGCTACAGGAGAAAATCGAAAAACTCGAGGAAGTCTAC
>PUOZ01000221.1 GCA_003553165.1 Thioalkalivibrio sp. | reverse complement strand
CTGGCTCACCCTCGAACAGATCGCCGCAGCCTGCACCGTTGAGCCGCGGTGGCTGGAACGGCATATCGAGGAAGGACTCTTTCCCCACACCGAGTGCGTGGCCGGGACCTGGCGGATCACCGCCCTCCATCTGCGCCGCGCGCGGCGCATGCGGGAGATCGAGCGGGTGTTCGACGCCGAGCCGGAACTGGCTGCCCTGGTCGCGGATCTGCTGGAGGAGATGGACGAACTGCATTCCCGGCTGCGTCGGGCGGGACTGGAGTGACACCCGCGGCGGCTGTCTCGTTGCCCGCTCGCGGCGGCTGACAGGCCGGCGCCGGACAGCCGAAAAGCAGCGCCACCCATCGCGCGCCACTGATCCCGAATCTGCTATGTTCAGGTCAGGGCGTGCACGCCCTCGCCTCCCAGGAGTGCCTGCAGATGAACGATCACCCGCGGGACATGGGCTCTCCCGAAGTGTCCACTCCCGAGCCGTTGGCGCCACAAGCGCTGTTTCACGCCTGCGACCCCGATCTGCTCGACTTCCAGACCACCACCGAGTTGGCGGACCCGGACCAGGTCATTGGCCAGGACCGGGCCCTGGAGGCCCTGCACTTCGGCATCGGGATGCACCACGAGGGCTACAATCTCTACGTCCTCGGTTCCACGGGCCTTGGCCGCCGTACCCTGGTGCACCGGCTGCTTCATGCGAACGCAGCGGAACGACCGATCCCCAGCGACTGGTGCTACGTCAATGACTTCGACGCCCCGCACCGCCCACGCGCCCTCCGGCTTCCGCCCGGCCGCGGCCAGACCTTGCGCCGCGACATGCAGCAGGCGATGGAGGACATCATCACCGCGCTGGCCGCAGCCTTTCAAAGCGACGCCTACCGGATCCAGGCCCAGGAGATCCATGACGAGTTGAAGGAGCGCGATGAGAAGGCCTTCGCTGCCCTGCGCGAGAAGGCCGCGCGCAAGAGCGTCGTGCTCATGCGTACCCCTGGCGGCTATACGCTGGCCCCGATGCGGGATGGCGAGATTCTGGGCGCGGAAGAGTTCGAAAAGCTGCCGAAAAAGGAACAGCAGGCGATCGAAGCCGCCATCGACGAGCTCAAGGAGGATTTGAAGCAGGTCATCGCACAGATCCCGCGCCTGCAGCGCGAGGGCCGGGAACGACACAAGGAACTCGATCTCAGCGTGTCCGGTTTCACCCTCGATCAGCAACTGGACGAACTGCGGCGCAAATATCAGGATCTGCCCGAGGTGCAGCGCTTTCTCGACGCCGTGCGCGCGGACCTCCTGGAGAACGCCGATCAGATCCGGGGGCTTGGCGAGGAGGACGGCGGAGGACCCAACCCGGCGGGTCAGGCCGCCCGGCAACTCACCCGGTACAAGGTCAATGTGCTGGTGGATCATGCCCAGAGCCAGGGGGCGCCGGTCATCTACGAGGACACCCCCCCCTATCAGAACCTCGTCGGACGGGTGGAACACACGGTGCAGTCCGGCACCCTGGTCACCGACTTCACCCTGATCAAGTCCGGCGCGTTGGCCCGGGCCAATGGCGGCTACCTGGTACTGGACGCGGAGCGATTGCTCGGGCACCCCTTTGCCTGGCAGGCACTGAAGCGGGCCCTGCGCGCCCACGAGGTTCGCGTCGAGTCGCTGGAAACCATGCTCAGCATGGCGAGCACCACGACGCTCGAACCCGAAGCGATCCCCCTCGATCTCAAGGTGGTCCTCGTAGGCGACCGCCGGCTCTATTACCTGCTCCAACACTACGATCCCGAATTCGCACGGCTGTTCAAGGTGGCCGCCGACTTCTCCGAGGACATGCGCCGGGATGCCGAGGCCACCCATCTCTACGCGCGGGTGATCGCGATGCTGCAGCGCGCGGGAGGGCTGCGCCCGCTGAGCCGCGATGCCGTCGCCCGGGTCATCGAACAGGCCGCCCGCCGGATCGAGGACGGCGAGCGCCTCTCCCTGCACATGGGTTCACTGGATGACCTGCTCCGGGAGGCCGACTACTGGGCCGGCCAGGACCGTGCCGAGCAGGTCGAAGCGGAGCACGTGGAACACGCGATCGATGCCGGCATCCGCCGTCTCAGTCGAATCCGGGAGCAGGTTCACGAAGGGATCCTGCGCGGCCTCCAGCGCGTGGACATCGACGGGGAGCACGTGGGCCAGGTCAATGGCCTCTCCGTCATCAGCCTCGGCGAGTTCAGCTTCGGCAGACCCTCCCGCATCACCGCGACCGCGCACCTCGGAGATGGCGAAGTGGTCGACATCGAACGGGAGGTCGAACTCGGAGGCGCGATCCATTCCAAAGGAGTGCTGATCCTTTCGGCCTATCTTGCCTGGCGCTACAGCAACGACAGCCCCCTTTCGCTGGCAGCCAGCCTCACCTTCGAGCAGTCCTACGGCCCGGTCGAAGGCGACAGTGCATCGGTCGCCGAGCTCTGTGCCCTGCTTTCGACGCTCGCCAATGCGCCCGTGCGCCAATCGCTTGCCGTCACCGGGGCGGTCGATCAGCACGGCGTGGTCCAGGCCATTGGAGGCATCAACCAGAAGATCGAGGGGTTTTTCGACGTCTGTTCCGCACGCGGCCTCAACGGACATCAGGGGGTTATCATGCCCCAGAGCAACTGCTCCCATCTCATGCTTCGCCAGGACGTCGTGGCGGCCGCGCGAGCAGGCCGTTTTCACATCTACGCCGTCACGCACGTGGATCAGGCCGCTGCACTGCTCACCGGGCTGCCGGCAGGTCGAATGGACGCCGACGGACTATGGTCCCTGGAGAGCCTGAACGGTCGCGTACAGGCCCGGCTCAAGGAACTGGCGCGTCTGCGTCAGGCCTACTCGAACCGCAGCGGCGACCATGCACCCCCCTGAGCCCCCGCTGCGACGGATCCTGCTCGGTCTGGATGCCGTAGGCCCCTCGGCCTCCGCGATCGTCTTCGCCGTCTCGCTCGCCGCCCGCTTTCAGACACGCCTCGACACCATGCTGCTCACGGAGGCTGATTTGTCCCGAGCAGCGGCGCTGCCCTTCGCCATTGAGATCAGCCCTCTGGCCGGGCTGGAGCGGCGGCTGGACGACCCGCTGCTACGCCGCAGCCTCCAGGCGCTGTCCGAGCGCCTGCGCACCACAATGACGCGGCTCGCGGCACCCGGACAGGTCCGATGGTCTCTGCAATTGGCGGGCCGTGCGGAGTGGGACGACCTGCTGGCGCAACCCCTGGAGGGTAGCCTGTTCGTGCTGGGCCACCCGCCTGCTGAGGGCCTCGGTTCTCAGCGCAGGTCCAGGAAAGAACCGCCGCGTGTATGCGTGGCCTACGACGAAACGCCGCCCGGACAGGCCGCGCTGCAGGTCGCGACTGCACTGGACCCCGAAGCCGCACGCCTGCGCTTGACGCCGACTGCCCCGACCCGTTCGCCGTTCACAGAATCCGGCACGCCGCGTCTCATCGCCTGCCTGGAGATTTTTCGGCCGCAAACCATTGTCCTTCCCGCGCGCTGGTACGCGCATCGCGCCGGAACGCTCGCACCGGTTCTCGCACGCATCGAGTGCACCCTGCTACTGGTCGGCTGATGCCCCAATGGCAGACGGTAGGATAAGATGAACTTCATGTCACCAAGCAGGCGAAAAGATTACCACCACTGTGGATGCGGGGTCTCTTCCAGGCCCTGAGCCGCCGCCCGGCCCCCACCCTGCGACCGGTCCGAGTATCGTTCCGGACAGGTCCAAAGCAGCCCACGAACCAAATTCGCTCGCGGTAACAACCGTGCAATCTATCCCGCGCTTCCGTGTAACGGTTGGGTTAACCGGCGCCGCCACCGAGCTTGCCAGGCTTCGCCGGCCCGGAGCTTACCGGCGTCCGGTTGAACCCTTTGTTATACGCCTGTACCATATTCGGGTACTTTTCGGTATCCATTGGGTGCATAATGGCGAGAAACACTAGCATTACGTTAGGCGGGCACTTTGACGAGTTCATTTCCCAACAGCTCGCGGAAGGCCGCTATGGTTCGGCGAGCGAGGTAGTACGAGCAGCGCTCAGACTGCTTGAGGAACGAGAAGGAAAAATTCGAGCCTTGCGGCAGGCGCTTCGAGAAGGCGAAAAAAGCGGGTTCGACAGCTACTCACTGGAATCTGTGATCTCCGAACTGGACGAAAACGCAAGTGGCTAAACGCCGATTCCGGGTCTCCCGGGCCGCTCGACAGGATTTACTCAGGATTGGTCGGTTCACTGAACGCAGATGGGGCAAGGCAAAGAGAAACCACTATCTTGGGCAGCTTGATGAAGCGTTTGGACTCATTAGCGAAAATGCCGCAATCGGTAGCTCCTGCGATGAGATCTATCCAGGCTACCGCAAGTTTCCCGAAGGATCCCACGTAATCTACTACCGCCTAACCGACATGGTAGAAATCATTCGAATTCTTCATGAGCGCATGGATCCAGATTCACATCTTCCATAGCGTCCAACAACGGATAGCAGCCATTGAACGCTCCGACGTCGCAGGTCCGAAGTGGATCGCAAGTGATCAGCAACGAGACAGGGGACCGAGGTCAGGCGCTTGCGCGGCGCACGGTAAGATCAGGCGGCAGGTCCATGGTGAATGGCCTGCCTGGGTAGCATTCACGATGATGCACAAAGTCCTCCCGCGCGGAGCGACCGTTGGTCCGTTTCCGTTCTATCGGCAATATCGCCAGCTACTTGAGCGCGTTTACCGATGGAAGGGCCTGTCTTCCGCGCACGTGGAGGGCACAGAGAGGTGATTCGCGTCCGGTAGGAGCTTCTGGAGCGATGCCGCGACGCCTTCGCTATGCACAGACAGTGGGGCGGCCGGATCGGCCCGGTTCGCCGAGCCCCGGCCGCGACAACTGGGTCGGCTTACAACCCGAGATGACGCAAGTGGATGCCTTCCCAGTCGATCGACTCGCCCGGCATCAG
>PUOZ01000122.1 GCA_003553165.1 Thioalkalivibrio sp. | reverse complement strand
GTCCCTCCATGAATTCGTCCACCCGGCTCGTGGTGCGGTTGAAGACCGCCACCCGGTAGCCGTGATCGGCCATGTTGAGAACCAGGTTCTGGCCCATGACGGCGAGTCCGATCAGGCCGATGTCTGCCTTTGCCATGCTGTTACCCCTTGTTTTTTTGCTGCCCGGACGTTGGACGGATGGGTCTCACCGCGCTGGACCGGGAGAGTCTGCGAAGCTTTGTTGGGGAGAGGATAGGGTATGCAACCGCCCACGTCGAAGGTTGGATCGGATGCGGCGCATCTCGCTGACGCCGATGGCCTCGGACGCGCGACCCGTATGGAGTGCGGCGGCTTGCCGCCGCTGTGGGGCGTTGGGTTGGTGCCGGGGCCGGATAGCGGGAGCAAGCTCCCGCACTGCATAAGGTGGTGCAGGCTGTCATCCGCCATCGGGGGTCAGGGCGGGTAACGGAGCCCGCAGCCGCGCATCCGTCGGTCATTCGGGCGCCGTTGCCAGTCTTGCACAACGGCTGTTTTTGCAGCTAGCATCCTGTTGAAGCCGCAGGAAAAAGCCCGGTGGCTTCGTAAACCTCCCGCTCTCACGCGGGGCATCTGTTCGGGCAATCGATCGTGCTCATAGAGGAGGCAAACATGACCCGATTCACCAAGTTGTTGGGGGCCGCCGCCGTGGCGGCTGCGTTGGGCCTTGCCGCGGCGCCTGCAAGCGCCTGGTGGGGATCCGGTTACGGTGGTCCATGGGGCGGGGGTCCCTGGTACGGGCCGGGGTATGGTGGTTATCCCTACTACGGCGGATATCCGTATTACGGAGGCTATCCGGGCTGGGGCGGTTACCCCGGCTGGGGCGGGTATCGGGGTTACGGCTATCCGGCCTGGGGCCAGCCATGGCATGCGCCAGCAGCCCCTGCTCCGACGCCAGCGGACTCCGACTGACCGCCGAGGAAAGGTCTGCGCACCGGGCCCGTGCGGACATCTCCCGTCCGCACGGGCTTTTTTTCTGTTGCTAGCGTGAAAGGCAGACCTGATTATCACGGAAGTTCCGCAGGGAATCCGCTCGTGCGCAACGCTCTCTCACCGCATAGCCGTCCCTTGAACCAGCGCCAATGTGGGAGGCGAGCCCTCTCGGCGACCTGACGGCCGAAAACCTTCGCCCAGAGGCTGGCCTCCCACAAGGGTGCCCCTTGAAACAGCGCCAATCTGATGGGGTGCGGGAGCTTGCTCCCGCTGTTTGGCCCCGGCACAAGGAAGTCGCTTAGAACGGACGCGGAGTCGGGTATTCCTGGAAGACGCCGCGGGGATCGGGTGGCGGTGGAACCAGGACCGGGTCGTCCTCGGGCCAGGCCTCCGCGGGGAGTTCGCCCGCAACGAGGCGTTGGCGCTGGGTGTCCAGTCGGGGCAGGAAGACCATGGCGCCGCTGCGACGATACGCCGTTTCGGCGTTCTCCAGTGCAGCCAGCGCCGCCTCCGGGTTTCCGCTGGCGGCCTGCGCCAGTGCCAGTGCCTCGAAGACGGGCGGGATCGGCCCGCTCAGCAGCAGCGCCTCGGCCAATGCCAGGCCCCGGGCCGGGTCGCGGGCCGCCGGGTCTTCCGCTGCGCTGCGCAGCCGGCTGAGCGCATAGCGCGGCAGCGGAGGCCCGGATTGTTCGGCCACCATGGTCTCCAGTGTGGCCACAATTTCCGACGCTTCGCCCCCCGCGCGGGCTTGCGCCACCTGCGCCAGAACCCCTGCCGTGATGTTGTCGGGGAATCGCACCGCTGCCTGTGCGAGCAGATCGGCCGCAAGCTGCCATTCGCGATCACGGAAGGCCAGCAGGCCCAGATGATGGGACGCGCCGGGATGCCCGGGCTGCGCGGCGAGGCTGCGCTGATAGGCCTGCCGGGCCGCGGCGGTGTCCCCTTCGCTGTCCAGGAGGAGGCCGAGCAGGAAGTTCGCCAGCGCGGCGTCGGGCCTTTTTTCCACCACGGTTTCCAGTTGCTCGCGGGCCTGCGCGCGATTGCCGGCGAGATACAGGGCCCGGGCATGGCTGATACGTGCGGCGAGGTTGTCCGGATCTTCTTCCAGCCCCTGACCGAAGGCCTCGGCGCCGTCCGCGAAACGGCCCTCGCGCACCGCCAGCAGGCCACGCAGGAAGTGACGGCGGGCACCGGTATCGAGGTCCTCGAGTTCACGGACCAGCCGGTCGTCGGCCAGGGGCTGGCGCTCACCGCCCCGCGCCAGGGCCTCCCGTGCGGCCTCCATCTGGCCCTGGCCCCGCAGGGCCAGAGCCAGCGCAGTGTATGCGGCTTCGGCCTCCGGATCGGCCGCGAGCGTTCGGCGCAACCAGGATTCGGCTTGGGCGAACTCCCGGCGTTGCAGAGCCAGCTGCCCAAGCCGGAACGCGGCTGCGGCCTCGAGCCCGGGTTCCTGGAGCGCACTGCGCAGCTGCTCGGCCGCATCCTCGGGGCGATTCGATTCCAACAGTACCTCACCCAGACGCAGCGCCAGTGGCGGATACTCGGGATCGATCGCGCGCGCGTCCTGATAGGCCGCCAGGGCGTCGTCGAGCCGGCCGGCGCCCTGGGCCAGCCAGGCATCCAGATAGGCCCAGCGAAAGTGTTCCGGGTCCAGGCGCCTGGCGTTGCCGTACGCGGGGCGGGCGCCGGCGCGGATCTCATGCACGTGATACAGGCCGCCGAGGCGTCCATAGGCCTCGGCGAGATCGGTCGCCCCCGCTTCTGGATGGTCGAGCCGGGCGCGGATCGCTTCGCGGGCTGCCTCGATGGCCTCCCGCGCCCGCGGCTCGGCGCCGGAAAGATCCAGGTCCGGCACCGGCAGCAACTCCGCGTGTCGCACCGGCGGATTCAGCACGAGATCGCCCGTGCCCGCACCCGTTTGCGCCGTGACGCCAGGCGCGAAGACCAGGAGCAGGATCAGCGTGGGGCCGCGGACCGCACGCGGGAAACTCATGTCTCGGGCTCCGTGATCGTCAGCAGGCGGTTGACGGCGTCCACCGGGACTTCCTGCACGATGCCGCTGGGCCAGCGGACCTCGAGCCGGTCGACGTCGGTGTGTTCGCCCAGGCCGAAGGTCAGCGGCAGTTCCGCCTGCGACAGGTAGCTGCGGGTCGGGGAAACCAGCCGTCGCTGCGTCTCGCCCGCCACGGTCAGGTGCACCTGCGCGCCGATTGCGTCTCGGTTGGACTGTGTGCCGATGAGGCGGACCCGCAGCCAGTTGTGGCCGCGATCCTGATCGTTGCGCAGCAGCACCGCGGAACGCCCGTTCTGGGTGACGATCAGGTCGAGATCGCCGTCGCCGTCGAAGTCGCCATAGGCCATCGCGCGGCCCACCATCGGAGTGGCGAGGTCACCGGGATCGGCGACCTGGACGAAACGCGTGGGGCAGTCCTCGCCGCAGTTCCAGAACAGCTGTCCCGGCTGCTCATAGTGCTGGCTGGGATGCACGGTGTTGATCTCGTGCTCGAGGTGTCCGTTGGCCTGGATCAGGTCCAGGCGTCCGCTGAGGTCGGCGTCCAGGAACAGCACGCCGAAGGTCAGAGCCAGGCGCGTGGGTCCGGCGAGTCCCTCGATCATCGCCTCGTCGGCGAAGGGCGGGAGCCCGTCGGCGGTCACGTACAGGGAACTCGGTTCATTGGCGAAGTTTCCGATGGCGATCCCGAGGTCCGCGTCGTTGCGGAACCAGCCGGCATCGATGCCCATCGCGCCAGTGGCGCGCCCGTCGCGGTCGAAGGCCACGCCCTCGAAGGCCCCGACTTCCTCGAAGGTTCCGTCGCCGCGATTGCGGAACAGGAAGTTGCGCACGGTGTCGTTCGCCACGACCAGGTCCATGTGCCCGTCGTCGTCGTAGTCGACCAGCACCACCCCCAGGGCTTTGCCCACGGCGCGGCCTGTGCCCGGTTCGACGACCCGGATCCCCGACTCCGCCGAGACGTCGGTGAACGTTCCGTCGCCGTTGTTCCGATACAGGTAGCCATGCACGCCGTTGAAGTGGTTCGGCGCCCCGTAGGCCCGCCCCAGACCGGTCAGGCGGAAGTCGATCTCGAGGTCGATCTCGGGCGACCAGTCCACGTAATTGCCCACGTAGAGATCCAGCAGGCCATTGTTGTTGGCATCGAAGAAGGCGGCCGCGGTGGACCAGTCGCGTTCCAGCCCGCCCACGCCGGCCGCGTCGGTGACCTCCCGGAAATGTCCTCCCTCGTTGCGGAACAGCCGGTTGCTGCCGACCGCGGTGATGAAGACGTCGACCCAGCCGTCGTTGTCGTAGTCGCCGACGGCGACGCCCATGCCGTACAGCTCGATGTCCAGCCCCGCCTCTTCGGTGACGTCCGTGAAACGGCCAGTCCCGTCGTTCCGGTACAGGGCGAGGGTCGGGCGCTGCGTACCCTCGTGTCCGGGCCAGTAACTGGAGTTGACCAGCAGGATGTCCTGGTGCCCGCTGTTGTCGGAATCGAATACGGCGACGCCGGCGCCAATGGTTTCGGGCAGCAGCCGCTGGCCAAACGCACCGTTGACATGGGTGAAGTCGATGCCGGCCCGGGCCGTGATATCGGTGAAGCGCAGAACGGGTGGCGCCTCGACGCCGGGGCGCGCGAGTGGTTCGGGCGGCAGCAGGGCGATCTCATCGACCGCCACGGGCGTGTCGCGGGAGAGCCACCACCAGGCGAGCAGGCCCAACGCCACGATCAGGGTCAGGACGGCCGCAGCAATTGCCGACCAGCGGAAGATCCGGGCGATGCGCGCGTCCGCCCCGATTTCATGCAGGGACGTATGCTTGGGTTGTTTCAAGGTCGTGCCGTCTCCTGGCGGTCGATGTGCTGCTCGCTGAAGGACGCGATCGCAGCATCTGTGTCGGAACTTTCCATGCCGTGTTCCGGGTGCAGCCCGGGTCGCCCGATGAATCCTGCCCCTGTCACGACGCCGATTCCGCGTTGCAGATCGTACAG
>PUOZ01000056.1 GCA_003553165.1 Thioalkalivibrio sp. | reverse complement strand
TGACACCGGATCTGCTGCCGCTGCTGGTGATCACAGTGGCGGCCTTTTTCGCCGGGGGCATCAATGCCCTGGCCGGGGGGGGCAGTTTCCTGACGCTGCCGGCGCTGGTCTTTGCCGGGGTCCCGGCCGTGTCCGCCAACGCCACGGGAACTGCGGCCTTGCTGCCAGGGTATCTGGCCAGCGCCTGGAGCTACCGGGACCTGATAAAGGCACCGGTCGGCCTGTCCCTGCTGGTGGTATTGGTCCTGGGGACCCTCGGTGGCGCCGGTGGAGCGCTTCTTCTGCTTGCGACTCCCGAGCAGGCCTTCCGCGGCATCGTGCCTTGGCTGCTGCTTTTTGCCACGCTGCTGTTCGCCTTCGGCCCCAGCCTGCAGCGGCGTCTTGCCAGCCGCGACAGAAGGACCGGTGGACCCGGTGCCAGGATCGGCATCCTCGCCGTTTGCGCCTACGGCGGCTACTTCAACGGTGGCATGGGCATCGTGATGCTGGCGATGTTCCGTCTGCTGGGCGTGCACGACCTGCGTATCGCCAATGGACTGAAGAACCTGCTGTCGGCGGTGCTCACGCTGATTGCCGTGCTGGTTTATACGGCTGGGGGGCTCATCTCCTGGTTCGAGGTCATGTCCATGGCGGTCGCGGCGACGCTGGGCGGATTGGTCGGTGCCCGGGTCGGGCGAGTGCTGCCGCCGAACATGCTGCGCAATACGATTGTGACCGTGGGTGCCGTTACGACTGTGCTTTTCTTTATCGATTGGTAGCGGTGCCGCAGGGCCGGCGGGAGATCCATCGGGGAACGGCTTCCTGGAGAAGATGGAATTCATGGCCTTTGCGGACGACAATGCAGCGAAAGATGTCTCAGGCCAGAGAAAAAACGGGGGCAGTGGATGGGTGTGGATGCATGGTTCGGCGACCGCGCACTCAGGGAAGCCATGACGGGCCTCCCGCTCGCCCTGGCAACGATCAGACGTTCCGGGCAAGTGGATTACGTCAATCAGCGTTTCCTCACGACGATTGGTCGCGAGGCCCTGACACCGGAATTGATCGCGGACCTGGTTGAACGAAGCATTCCGTCCCATGTGTCGATGCGCCCAGCCGCGCATGAAGGGGCCCATGTGGATGTGCTGGTGTTGCCATTCGCAGACCACGTGCTCCTGATCACGGGAGAGCCTCGTCGCGAGATCGCCGAGTTGCGGGCCCGGGTGGAGGAACTGGAACGGCTGAGTACCACCGACCGTCTCACCGGCGTCTGGAACCGACTGCAGATGGACCGCATGGTGGACGCCGAAATGTCCCGGGCGGAGCGGCATCATCAGCCGGTCTCGCTGATTCTGCTGGATGTCGACCACTTCAAGCGCATCAACGATTCCAAGGGCCATGCCCTCGGCGATCAGGTGCTTCGCGAACTGGGCGAGCGGCTGGCGGGAGGGTTGAGAATACTCGACAGCCTGTTTCGTTGGGGAGGGGAGGAGTTCGTGGTCCTGGCTCCGGAGACCACCTTCGGTGGCGCCGAGGTGCTCGCCGAGCGTCTCCGGGCCCGGGTTGCGGAGGCGCCGTTTGCCGATGTTGGGCAGGTGACCATCAGCCTTGGTGTCGCCGAGCATCTGCCCGGGGAATCCCGCGAGGATTGGTTTGAACGGGTCGATCGAATGATGTACCGGGCCAAGGCCGGCGGACGCAACCGGGTTGCTGTGGATCGGCATGGGGCTGCGGAGCTGTGGGGTGAGGATCGGAAACGTGCTGTGATCGAACTGACCTGGCAGGACAGCTATCGCTCAGGCCATCCCGAGATCGATGCGGAGCACCGCAGGCTGTTCGACCTGGCGAACAGGGTGATGGGCGAGGCGTTCGTCCCCGAGCCTGATCACGGGCGCCTTGTGGTCGCCGTCTCGGCATTGGTTGATCATGTCCAGCAGCATTTCGAGCACGAGGAGCGCATTCTCGAGGCCCATGGTTTTCCCGGCCTGACGGGGCACAGCAAGGCGCATCGGCACCTGCTGCGTCGCGCGCGGGAGATCGAGGAGAGCATCCGTGCCAAACCCGTAGGCACCGGTGCGCTGGTGGAGTTCCTGGCCGAGGAACTGGTGATGCGCCACCTGCTCACGGCGGATCGCACCTTCTTTGAACTGCTCAAAGCCGATCTTGCGAATCCCTGATCATTCCCGCCCGCTGGTGCCCACAAAGGCCTGCTCCACGGTAAAGTTCCCGACACCCTTGTAGCTGGTCATGGTCCAGCCGCGTTCCTTCAGGAAGGTGACCATCTCCCGGTTCATCTCCGGGTTTCCGCAGAGCATGACCCGGTCGTGTTCCGGATCGGCGGCGGGCAGGCCGAGCATCCGGGACAGTTCCCCGCTGCGAAACAGGTCCGCACCGCGCTGATTGTTGTCGTGGGGTTCCCGGGTGACGGTCGGAACATAGCGTAGTTGCGGCCCGGCCCTGTGTTCGATTTCCTCGCGATAACTCAGTTCTGGCGCGGTGCGGACGCTGTGCACCAGGATGACCCGCTCGAACCGCTCGAAGACCTCATCGCCCCGGATCAGGGAGATGAACGGTGCGATGCCGGTCCCCGTGGCCAGCAGATAGAGATTGCGTCCCGGCTGCACGTGATTCAGCGTCAGCGACCCGGTCACCTTGCTGTTGATCCAGACGGTGTCGCCGACGCTGCACTGCGTAAGCTGGCTGGTCAGCGGACCATCCGGCACGTGGATGCTCAGGAACTCGAGGTCCGGCTCGTCGGGATCGGAGACGATCGAGTAGGCGCGCGGCACCAGCTTGCCTTCGCAGCGCAGCCCCAAGGTCACGAACTGCCCATTCTGGAAGGCGAAGCCGGGCGGGCGAGTGGTCGTGAAGGTGAAGGTTTTCGGCGACCAGCGCCGGATCGAGGTGATGCTTTGTTCGTGGTAGGGCAAGGATCTTCTCCGCGTTTCGATGTCCCCGAACGGTAGCAGCAACAAGGCGTGTACCGCAGCAATGGCCGGCATTCGTGCGGAATTCGGACCCTTCGCAGGCTCGATCCAGACGAGCGTGAAGCCCTCCGCCGGCTCGGCTGCAACGGGCTCCCATCTGTGGCAAAGACGGTCATCAGTCCGTCACTGAATTGCCGTCACCCAGTCATGATTCGGGACTAGCCTCCTGGGCTCGGTCCACCCCCAACCGTCCGGAGACACCCATGAGCGAGAAGCGCCTGTCGCGCCGTCAGGTCCTCGCCGGGGGCCTCAGCGCTGCCGTTGCCGGCCTTTTCGTCGCGACCGGCACCGCGTCAGCGCAGGGCCGGCCTCCGCACGCAGGGCCCGGACTCCTGCCGCCTGCGTAATCGGCGTTCAGGTTCAGCGACAGCGCAAAGCGACGATGCCGGGCGTCCGGTGTGACGTTGTCGCGATGCAGCCGAAAGTAACCGCCGTTCGCCGTGTCGTACGCGACCACCTTGTAGCTCTCCAGTCGTGTCACCGGGTAGTGAAACGCCCGGGCGATTGCCGGGAGCAACCGTGCGCAGCGACCGGTACAGATCCAGCACGCTGGTGTCCGGGAACGCTGGGGCCGGCGGCAAAGCTTACCTTGGGTGCGTTTCAGCTTTGTGAAAGCCCCTCGGTCTCCCTGCAGCGCACTCGCTGCGGTACCCTTATGCGGCTGGATTCCGCGGGGCCGCGCCCAACGCGGATCGATCCGGGAGGTGACAGGTGCCGACCCGGACCTGTGCCGATGGCCTTAGGCAGCCATCGAGGAATCCAGTGCTGTTCAACCGGACACGAGGTCGATTGGTGGGGGAATTAACGATGTCCAGGTCCATCCGGGATTGCGTCGAGCACTTTCCGCTATCGACGTTTGCGGCGGTGATGGGGATTGCGGGGCTGGGTCTGGGGCTGCGCACCTGGGGCGAGCAGGGAGGGCCGGCCGGGCTTGGCGAGCCGGTGCTGATGTTTGCCTGGCTCATCTTCTTCCTGCTCGGTATGCTCTTCATCTTCAAGGCCGTGCGTTACCCGGCCGAGACGATCATCGACCTGCGCCATCCCATCCGGCTCAATTACCTGGCCGCGATCTCGATCTCCATCGTGCTGATGAGCATGGTATTGCGCCCCCATGAGCCGGTGCCGGCCCTGGGCATCTTCTCTCTCGGGGCCAGCTTCCACCTGATCGTCACCATCCTGGTCGTGAACTTCTGGATGCACCATGCACGTTTTGCGATCACCCAGGTCAACCCGGCCTGGTTCATTCCCTCGATGGGCAACGTGCTGATACCCATTCCCGCGGTGGCCTTCGGTTTTGTCGAGGTGGCGTGGTTTTTCTTCAGTGCCGGTATCCTGTTCTGGGCGGTCCTGATGACCATCGTCTTTTACCGGATCCTGTTTCACGAGCCGCTGCCGACCCGCGTGCTGCCCACCCTCTTCATCCTGATTGCGCCTCCCGCAGTGGGCTTTCTCGCCTATGTCCGGCTCACGGACGAGCTCGATGCCTTCGCCCGGATCCTATTCTTCATTGCGCTGTTCCTGACCATCCTGCTGTTCACCCGTATACGGGGACAGGCACAGATCCCGTTTTCACTGGCGAGTTGGTCCTACACCTTCCCGCTCGCGGCGATGAGCATCGCCCTGATGGAGATGGCGCAACTGACCGGCCACCTGGCCTATCTCTGGGCGGGCCTGGCCCTGCTCCTGTTCGTGGCCGTACTGGTCCTGGTCTTCCTGTCGATGACTGTGCGCGCCGGGATCATGGGCAACTTCTGCCGCGCTGAAGACCCCTGATGGGCCGGTGAGATCTACCAGCCGATCGCCTCGGGCAGCCAGAGGGCAATGCCGGGGAAGAGGATCAGCAGGCCCAGGGCCACCAGCTGGATGATCACGAAGGGAATGGCACCACGGTAGATTTCCGTGGTTCGGATGTCCGGCGGGGCCACCCCCTTCATGAAGATCAGCGACCAGCCGAACGGCGGCGTCAGGAACGAGG